>DATFWA010000148.1:0-5289 GCA_035259825.1 Candidatus Methylomirabilota bacterium
AGGTTGACGATCCGCTCGTCGAACTCGCCGGTCCGCCGGCGGACGATCACGATGCCGCGCACCACCTCGTCCCCGCTCATCGGCACGGTCAGCACCCCGCGGAGGCCCTCGGCCAGGAACAGGTCGCGGAAGGGGTAGTCCCGAGCCTGCTCGATGTCCGGGATCTGCACCGGCTCGCCCGTCTCGGTGGCCTCCTGGATGGTGCCGTGATCCACTCCCACCGACCGGGCCAGGATCGAGTCGACGAACTCCGCGCTGAGCCCGTGGCTGACCACGACGTCGAAGGCCTGGCGGCCGGGGCTGACCTGGAAGATCCCGCAGCCGTCGGCGCCGGAGAGGGCCACCGCCTGGCGGGCCACCGTGTCCAGGATCTCGCGGAGGTCGAGCGAGGAGCTGACCGCGCGGATGACCTCGCTCAAGGCCTCGGTCTCCTCGAGAGACTGGGAGAGATCGTGGGTGCGAGACTGCAGCTCCTGGAACAGGCGCACATTCTCGATCGCGATGACCGCCTGGTCCGCGAATGTCTCGAGCAGCGCGATCTGCTTCTCGTTGAAGGGCCGCACCTCGGTGCGGAACACGGTGATGACCCCGAGCGCGACGCCCTGGCGGAGGAGTGGCGCCGCCAGCATCGTCCGGTGACCGTACTGCCGCTGGAGCGCGCGCCCCACCGGGAACTCCTCCTCGGCCTCGGCGGCGAGATCGCTGACCTGGACCGTCACCCGATCCACCACCGCCCGGCCCGAGACCGAGCCCCGGCTCAGCGGGAACGCGAATTCGGCTGGCATCGAGGCGAGGAACACCCCGCGCCGCACCGCGGCCCGCATCACGTCGCCCTCGACCCGGAGGATCACCACGTCGTCGGCGTGGCAGAGGCGCGCCGCGCTCTCGGCCACCGCATCGAGGACCGGCTGCAGGTCGGTCGGCGACCGGCTGATCACTCGCAGCACCTCCGCGGTCGAGGTCTGCTGCTCGAGCGACTCGGTGAGGTCGCGGTTGCGGACCTCCAGCTCGTGGAAGAGGCGGACGTTCTCGATCGCGATCACGGCCTGCGCCGCGAAGGTCTCCAGGAGCTTGATCTGGGTGTCGGTGAACGGCCGCACCTCGAGCCGCCGGATCAGGATCACTCCGATCGGCGCGCCCTCGCGGAGGAGCGGCGTGGCCAGGATCGTCCGGGTCCCGGTCGCCTCCTGAAGCGGGCGGGCGTCGGGATACTCGGTGTCCAGGACCGCGGCGATGTCCTCGACGTGGACGGTCCGGCGCTCGAGCACCGCCCGTCCAGTGACGAGCCCACGGGTGACGACCTGGTTGTCCGAGTGGGGGAGCGAGGCGTGCGCCGCCACCCGCAGCAGTGCATCGCCCTCCAGCCGGAAGATCTGGGCGTCGGTGGCGTCGCACAGCCGCGCCGCGTTCTCGGCCACCGCGTCCATGACCGGCTGCAGGTCGGTGGGCGAGCTGCTGATGACCCGCAGCACCTCCGCGGTGGCGGTCTGCTGGTCGAGCGTCTCCTGCAGCTCGTGGGTGCGCTCCTCGACCTTTCGCTCGAGGCCGGCGTAGGACTCCTGGAGACGGGACGCCATGCTGTTGAACTGATTGGCCAGCCCTTCCAGCTCGTCCCCGGTGTTCACCTCGATCCGATCCCCGAGCTGACCCTCGCCGAGTCGGGCCGCCCCGGCCTGCAGGGCGCGGATGGGCTTGACCATCTTCCGGGCGAGCATGAGGCTCACGATCACCGCGAGCGCGATGAACGCCAGCTCCAGCATCGCGGTGCGCCGCATCGAGGCCTCCAGCGGGGCGTAGGCCTCTTCCAGCGGCTGCTCCACGAACACCGTCCAGCGGAGCGAGGGAATCGTCGAGTGGGCGGTGAGCACCTGCTGGTGGCGCAGGTTGCGCGCGATCGTCACACCCTCCGCGGACTCGCCCGCTCGCACTGAGGCGGCCAGCGCCGCCTTCACGTGGTCGAGCTTGCCCATGTCGGTCTTCTGCAGCACCAGGCTGATGTCCGGGTGCGCGATGAGCGCGCCCTGCCCGTCGACCACGAAGGCCTGGCCCGCCTTGCCCACCTTGATCTGGGACACCACGTCCCAGATGAACTTCAGATTGACCTCCGCCGCGGTGACCCCGCCCTTCTCGCCCTCCGCGATGGCGATGGCCATGTAGGGCTCGGACTCTTTGCGGAAGTACACCGGCCCGCGATAGACGCGGCGCGCCCGCGCCTCGACGAAGCGCGGATCCGCCGACAGGTCGGTCTGGCTGCCGATGACGTCCATGGCGAGGCGCGAGACGCGCACCTGCTCGCGGCCGGTGGCGTCCATATAGCTGATCTCGGTGATCGCGGGCACCTGCCGCTGCAGGCGGAAGAAGTCGAAGCGGCGCTGCTCGAGCGGCGCGGCCACGGCCGCGCGCGGCTGGGTGACCCAGCCCATCTGCCGCTCGATCTCCAGAACGAAGAGCTCGATGCGGGTCGCGGCGGCCTGCGCCTTCTCGCGCTGGACCGCGGCGAGGGCCTCCTTGTTCTCCTGGTACGAGAAGTAGGTCTCGATGGCCCCGTTCGCGAGCAGGGCCCCGGTGACCAGCAGGGAGAAGAAGACAACGTACTTCCACAGGAGCCGGCGCTGTCGCTTGGCCATGGCGGCTAGGGCGCCGGGCGGAGGGTGCGTCGGGTCGGCGTAGACATCTTCCGGGAGTGTAGGCGGGAGCCGCACCCCCTGTCAAAGACAGCCGAGACGGCTAGGGTTTGCGGTGCACGACCCCGGCGGCGGGGGGCCGCTGGCGGGCGGTCGCGCTCGTCTCGAACGTGAAGAGCAGGTTGGTGAAGCCGACGCTGTAGTCCGAGATGCCATTCTGTCCGGTGAGCCGCATCCGCCGGTCGTAGACGCCGCGCAGGCCCTGCTCGACGCGGCGCGCCACGCCGCTGGTCTGCGCGCTCAGGGCCAGGAGCGATTCCCGCAATTCGGGGCGCAGGGGCGTCACGGCCAGCAGCTGCCGGAACCCGGCCGGGTCGTGGCCCGCGAGCACGAGCAAGTTGCGATGCAGCCGCTCCAGGAGCGCGGACTGCACGAGGGCGGGCTCGCCCGACGCGGTGAGGGAGAGATAGGCCAGCGCCTGGGCTTCCAGCTCCTTCCAGTAGGATTTGCGATGGCTGAACTCGTGAGCGATGACGTGCGGCTCCAGGAAGCCGGTGTCGCGGAAGATCGCCACGTCCCCGGTGAGCATGTCGCAGGCGCCGAGCGCGAACGGGAACATCACGCCGACCAGGGCGAAGCCGCGGACCTCGGCGCTGGTGTGAACCCGCTGGCCGGTGATGCCCGCGATGTAATCGGTGAGGTGACGGTCCACCAGCACTGCCAGCTCGCGGCGGGGCATGCGAGGGGCGGTGAACTCGTCGTTGAGCCGGCCGACGAGGGTGACCGTCTCCATCTCGCGGGCTTCGCGCGGCATCGGGGTCAGGCGCCGGACGCTCGCCCCGAACTCGCGGGCGAAGTCGATCTTGCGGATCCCGCGGCGGTCGCGCCAGTCGCGCGCCGCGCTCGCCAGGTAGAGCCCGAGGGACACCGCCTGCACCGCCCGTCCGATCGGTGTGGCCCCGAACAGCAGGCGGGCCACCAGCGGCCCCGCCACCACCACGTCGATGGGCGAGACCGGCCAGCGGGTCGCTCGGTTGGCGACCCGGACGTCCGCGGGCGCGCGGAGCCTCGTCATCGGAGCGGGCAGCCTGGATCCATCGCGGCCATCTTCTTCTCGATGATCTCACCCGCGTACCTCGACAGGTAGTGGGTGATGGTCTCCACCCGGATCTTCACCGAGCCCGCGGGCTTGGTGGAGTCCAGGTCCTGGAACGAGAAGAACAGCGTGCCCGACCGCTCCACGATCTGCTGCACCGGCGTGTAGGTCGGCTGGTCCATCCCGCACTCGTAGCTGGCCAGGCGCACCACGCAGGCGACCCATGGGATGCGGGCCGCCACCTTGGCTCCCCAGAGGATCTCGTTGGTGTTGCTGCTGTACGACGACGGCCAGACGTCACGGATGTCGAACGGGGACTTGATGTACCCCGCGCGGAGGTCGGGACCGAAGGCCCACTGCATCAGGTCCTCGTCGATCGGGAAGTACTGCGTCCAGAGCACCGGATAGCCGTAGGCCTGCAGGTCCACCTCGATCTCGTGCCCGATCCCCGGATCCATGTGATACGGGCGGGCCAGCACCATCAAACACGCGCGGTTCTCCCGGGCGCACCACTCGAGGACCTCGCGCCCCTTGCGGCGCAGGCGCGCGCCGAACTCGGCGAGCGACCGGTAGCCGGACTCCACCGCCGCCGCGGTCTCCGTCCCGGTGAGCCCGGGGATCACATCGCGCAGTCCTTCCCACAGCTGCTTCGGCACCAGCGCGGGCTCGTCGAGCGAGACGAAGGGCGCCGCGTAGCGGATCCCCTGCTCCGCGAACACGTCGCGCTCCTTCATGAAGCCGGCCTTGATGTTCTCGGGCGCGGCCATGACGCGGGGGCAGGTCAGCGTGCGCGCCACGTGGCCGGAGAGGAAAGAGGGCAGGTTGTAGATCATCGGCGAGAACAGCACGTCGAGCTTCTCGCGCTGCCCGAACACCAGCTCGCCGTAGTGGCCGGCGATGCACTTCACCGGGTAGCAGCAGTCCACGGTGCCGCGCCCTTTGCCGAACTGGCGCCCCTGCTCCTCCGAGGTGTCGGAGGAGAAGACCAGGCGGCGGCCGTCCACTCCCAGCGCGCCGAAGAAGCCCACCCAGAACTGGTGGGTGGACCAGAGGTTCAGGACGCGGGGAATCCCGACGCGGAGCTCAGCCCGGGACGGCCGCGGGGGTGACGGCGGGGCGGCGGAACGCGTCCTTCCGAACCATCTCGGCAACGTTAGGGTAGTCACGCTTGACCTCCTCCAGCTTCGCCTTCACCTCGCGCAGCTCGTTGACGTCCTCGACGAGCCCCTTCGGGCAGGAGTTGCCGCTGATCACCCGCTCCCAGCCCGGGGCCAGCGGCAGCTTGCTCCACGGCCGGCCCCGGGCCCCGGGCAGCTGGACGTCGATGAAGGTGCGCGTGCAGTTGATCGGGCACCACTTGCAGACGGTGTCGGCCGCAGTCGTGCTCGTGTAGGTGAGCGCCGCGATGGCCTCGAAGCCGCGGAAGCGGCTCGGGCGGTCGCCCGTGCCCTCGCGCCAGTCGGCCGCGCAGAGCGCGGCGCCGATGGCGCCGGCCTCGCCCGAGTAGGGATGCAGCACCACGTCGGCCTCCGGCACCTTGCCGCGGATGAAGTCCACCTGGGCCTTCAC
>DATFWA010000149.1:0-2874 GCA_035259825.1 Candidatus Methylomirabilota bacterium
ACCGTGGCCACGCACCACGACAGGGCGAACACGCGCTTGACGCTCACCCCGAGCGACTGCGCGACTTGCTGGTTGTCCGCGGTGGCCCGCATGGCCATGCCGGTGAGCGAGTACTTGAAGAACACCGAGAAGCCGGCCAGCAGCACGAGCACGCCCACGAAGCTCCACAAGTGTACCGGCGAGACCGGCACCGGCCCCAGGTGGAAGGGCTCCTGCGAGAACAGCACCGGGAAGGGCCGGGTGTCGCTGCCCCACGTCATGTTGAGGAAGCCGCGGATCACGCTGGCCACCCCGAAGGTGACCATGATCACCGAGATGATCGGCTCGCCGATGAGCGGCCGGAGCACGCCCCGCTCGATGATGATGCCAAGCAGGATGGCCACTCCGAGCGTGATCGGCAGCGCGACGTACAGCGGCAGCTTCATGGGCAGGATGGTGGCCCACGACACGTAGGCCCCGAACAGCACCAGCTCGCCCGGCCCGAAGTTCACCACCGCGGAAGCCTTGAAGATCAGCACGAAGCCCAGCGCCATCAGCGAGTAGACCCCGCCCACCGCGATGCCGGTGATGATGAGCTGGAGCATGAAGACCACGTGATCGCCCATCGCTCTCCTCAGTGCCTCGCCAGAACCTCGGCCGACGTCGGCCCGGAGTAGAGCCGCTCGATCATGTGGCCGTACTTGGCCAGGACCGTGGAGCGCCGGACCTTGTTGGTGCGCGTCAGCTCGTCATCGTCCGCGTCCAGCTCCTTGTCGAACAGAGCAAACTCGCGGATACGCGCGGCCTCGGGCAGCCCCTCGTTCACCCGTGCGACCGCTTCCGCGATCAGGGCCACCACCTGGGTCTTGCCGGAGAGGTCCTTGAACGTGGTGAACGGCAGGCGTCGCGCCTCGGCCCAGTTGCCGACGTTGCCCATGTCGATCTGGATCAGCGCGACCACGTAAGGCCGCTCCTCGCCGATGACCACCGCCTCGCGGATGTGCGGGCTGTACTTCAGCTTGTTCTCGATGAGCGCCGGGGAGAACCGCGAGCCGTCCGCCGTCTTCAGCACGTCGGTGACACGGTCGATCATCACGAGGTGGCCGTTCTCGTCGAGGAAGCCGGCGTCGCCGGTGCGGAGCCAGCCGTCCTCGATGGCCCGCGCGGTGGCCTCGGGGTTCTTGTAGTAGCCGACGAAGACCGAGTCGCCCGACACGAGGATCTCGCCCGACTCCGCGATCCGCACCTGAGTCCCCGGCGTGGGCTTGCCCACGGTGGCCGCGCGCACGTCGCCGTCGGTGTGCACGACGCAGATCCCGGAGGTCTCGGTCTGACCGTAGACCTGCTTGAGGTTCAGCCCGATGGCCCGGAAGAACGCGAAGATCTCCGGCCCGAGCGGCGCACCACCGGTGTACGCGCGGCGGATGCGCGAGAGCCCCAGCTTGTCGAGCAGGGCGCGGAAGGCCAGCAGCGACGCGAGCCGCCGCTGCGCCCACGCGACCGGCCCGGGCGACCGCGCTTCGCTCTCGCGCGCGGCCGCCCGCTCGCCAAGCGCCAGCGCGGCGCGAGTGGCCAGGCGCTTCGTCCAGCCCGCGTCGCTGATCTTCACCTGGTACTCCGAGCACATCGCCTCCCAGAAGCGCGGCGGCGCGATCATCACGTGGGGGCCGATCTCGCGCAGGTCCTCGCGCACCGTCTCCGGCTCCTCGGGGAAGCTCACCGTCGCCCCCACGTGGAGCGCCATCGCCACGCTGATCAGCTGCTCGCCGACCCAGGCGAAGGGCAGGAACGAGACGATCTGGTCGCTGGCCCGCATCGGGTCGACCTGGGTCACGCCGCGGGCCATGGCCAGCAGATTGGCGTGGCTGATCATGGCGGCCTTGGCGCTGCCCGTCGTCCCCGAAGTGTAGGAGAGCAGCGCCACGTCGTCCGGCCTGCCCTCGGCCAGCATCGCCTCGTAGCGATCGCGGTGCTCGGCGTCGATCTCGCGCCCGCGCGCCTCGACCGTGTCGAGGCTCACCAGCATGGGATCGTCGTACGTCTCGAGCCCGCGCGTGTCGTCGACGATGATCTTCTGGAGGGCCGGCAGCGACTCGCGGAGCCCGATGACCTTGTCGGCCTGCTCCTGGTCCTCGACCAGCGCGATGCGCGCCTCGCTGTGCTCGAGCACCCGGCGCACCTGCTCGGGCAGCGCGTCGACATAGATGCCGAGCGGGACGGCGCCCACCGACTGCGCGCCCAGCTCCACGTAGAGCCACGCCGGCCGGTTGCCGCAGATGATCGCGACGGTGTCGCCGCGCCGCAGCCCGACGTCCTCGAGCCCGAGCGCTACCGCGCGGACGTGGGCCGCGTACTGGCCCCACGTCACCTGCTGCCAGATGCCGTACTTCTTCTCGCGGAGGGCGACCTTGCCGGGACGCCGGCGCGCCTGCTCGGCGAGCCGGCCGGGAAACGTGCCGTGAGCCCGGTCGCCCGCGCGATCCATGGCGTCTACACCGCCTCCAGCGCTTCGCCCAGGTACGCCTTTATCACCGCGGGGTCCTGCTGGACTTTCGATGGCGTGCCCTCGGCGATCTTCTGGCCGAAGTCGAGCACCACCACCCGGTCGGAGATGTCCATGACCACGCTCATGTCGTGCTCGATCATCACCACCGCGAGCTGCTTGACCCGCTTGACGTAGAGGACGAACCGCACCATGTCCTCGGTCTCTTCCGCGTTCATGCCGGCGGTGGGCTCGTCGAGCAGCAGCAGTGTCGGATCCAGCGCGAGAGCCCGGGCCAGCTCCACCCGCTTCTGCAGACCGTACGGGAGCGTGCCGACGATCTTGTGGCGGATGTCCTGCAGCTCGAGCAGGTCGATGATCTCGCGCTCGATGGTCGCGCGATGCTCGCGCTC
>DATFWA010000150.1:0-3200 GCA_035259825.1 Candidatus Methylomirabilota bacterium
GCCACCAACCCCGACGGCTCCTTCGTGGACAAGGCGGGCTTCCTGGCCCGCATCGGACGGCCGCACTCGCTGACCGACTTCCGCGCGCCCGAAGTCTCCATCCAGCGCGTGGGCGACGTGGCTCTGATCCACGCCAGCTTCGAGGACACCCGGCCGGACGGCGGCCACGGCCGCGGGCGCTACACCGACATCTGGCAGCGGCGGAACGGGCGCTGGCTCTGCGTGTCCGCCCACTTCACGAGGTGCTGACCATGGCCGACCAGGCGACGCTCGAAGCGCTCAACCGCGAGTACATCCGATCGGTCAGCGAGGCCGACGTGCGGTGGTTCGACGCGAACCTCTCCGAGGACTTCGTCAACAGCAACCCCGACTGCTCGCTGCTGGACCGGGCGGGCTTCCTCGCCCAGATCGGCCGCGGGGCGACCGTGAAGAACCTCGACATCGAGGACGTGCTGATCCGCGAGCTGGGTGACGTGGCCCTGATCCACGCGCGCACGACCTACGTCAAGGCGGACGGGCAGCCGGGCGCCGGGCGCTACACCGATGTGTGGGCGCGACGCGGCGGCCGCTGGGTGTGTGTGGCCGCCAACGTCACGCGCCTTTGAGCCGTGCGCGAGCGGCCACTCGCCGCGGATGAAGATCGGGGTGGTATCCGACACGCACCTGCCCCGCTTCGGCGAGCGACTCCCCGCGGCGCTCCAGCGCGGTCTAGGCCGGGAGGGCGTGGAGCTGATCCTGCACCTGGGAGATTTCACCGGCCCGGAGGTGCCGCGCCTGCTCGAGGAGATGGCGCCCCTCGAGGCGGTCGCCGGCAACAATGATCCGCCGGCCCTGGTCCGGCGCTTCGGCCGACGCAAGATCCTCACTCTGGGCGGCGTGCGCATCGGGATGGTGCACGGCGATGGCACGCGCGGCACCACCATCGGCCGCAGCGTGGCTGCCTTCGTGGACGAGCCGGTCGACGTGATCTGCTTCGGCCACAGCCACCAGCCGGTGTGCGAGCGGCGCGGCGACGTGTGGCTGGTGAATCCCGGGTCGCCGACGGACAAACGCACCCAGCCCCGCTACTCCTACGCGATCCTGACGGTCGCGCGCGGTCGCGTGGTGCCCCGGCTCGTCTACTTCGACCGGCGCGATGAGATCCGCCCCCTCACCCGCCGCCCTCGCGGCGACGAGTGAGGAGAGCGGACGACCCTGCGCGCTAGGACGTCTTGGCCAGCGCGCGGACGATCTCGCGGCAGAAGGCGGGGAGATCGTCGGGCTTGCGAGAGGTGACGAGGTTGCCGTCCACCACGACCTCGGTGTCCGACCACTGACCGCCGGCGTTGACCATGTCGTCCTTGATCGAGAAGAAGGACGTGACCTTCTTACCCTTGACGACGCCGGCGCTGGCCAGCATCCACCCCGCGTGGCAGATGGCCGCGACCACCTTGCCCTGCTGGGCGGCGTCGCGGACCAGCTTCACCATCGACTCGTGGCGCCGCATCATGTCCGGCGCGTAGCCGCCCGGCACGATCACCGCGTCGAACTCCACCGCGCTCACCGCGTCCGCCTGCACGTCCACGGCGACCGGATAGCCGTGCTTCGAGGCGTACGACTTGGCGCCGCCGGCCCCGATCACCTTGACCTCGGCGCCTTCCTCCTTCATGCGGTAGTACGGCACCCACAGCTCCATCTCCTGGTACTGGTTCTCGGCCAGGATCGCGATCCGCTTGCCTTTCAGATTCATCGAGTCCTCCTTCGCTCGTGGTGATTCGGGCTGCATGCCGAGCCCGCACACGAACTATACGCCCGCGAGCAGCGCGCGGCGAGGCGTCGACGGCCTCGCGCTAGCGATCGGTCGACGAGCCCGAGCTCCCCGACTCGCCTGAGTCGCCTTCTCGCTGGCTGCGCAGGAAGTCTTCCAGCTCCTGCATGAACTTGCCGGTGTCGAGCTCGCCCTCGGGCAGGGGCTGAGGCTGCTCCTCGCGTGCCGCCGCGTCGTACTCCTGCTCCAGCTTCCGCACGTGATCCCGGGTCGCGCGGTCACGAGCCACTGCTTGATCGCACTGCACACGGAAGTCGTGGACGGCCTCCGCGAAGTGCGACATGTCGAGGCTCAGGTTGAGCAGCCGGGCCACGTAGCCCACCAGCACCTCGATCGCGGCCGGATTCTCGGTGTCGGGCAGATAGTGGGGCGCCTGCCCCATGAAGCCGACGTGCTGCATACCCCGACGCTCCGCCGCGTCGAGGACGACCGTGGAGATGCCGGTCGGCCCCTCGTAGGTCGGCGGCTGATAGATGCCCCATGCCTCCAGCAGCGACCGCGACGCGGAATCGGTGGATCGGGCGGTGACCCGCACCGGCCGGGTGTGTGGAGCGCCCGCCAGGAGCGCCCCGAGCGAGACGATCCGCTTCACCCCGCACCGCTCGGCCACCTCCAGGAAGGCCTTCGTATAGGTCTGCCACCGCTGGTGCGGCTCCGGGCCTCGAAAGAGGAGCAGGCCCTCCTTACCCTCCCCCGGATCCCAGAAAGTGAACTCACTCCGGGGCCAGTGCAGGTCGCGGGTGCCGTCAGGCTTGAAGCGCACCTTCGGCCGCTCCTGGGTGAAGACGAAGAACTCCTCCGGATTGATCCGCGCCAGCCGTTCGGCCCGGAGGTCCCGGGCCAGGTGACGCAACGCGCCGGTGGCGGCCCGGCCGGCGTCGATCCATCCTCCGAACGCCATGACCAGCGTCGTCAGGCGAGTCGTCGGCGGCTCGCGGTCGAACTCTACGTTGTCCATGCGCATCCTCTCGACTGGGTGGTTCTCATGACCTCTATATTGACGAATCGTAGACCGCAGGGCTACTGTCCCCTTGCCCAATTCGGAGCATCGAGTCCCAACTGAGGGAGGAGTCGCCATGCCGTTCTACCAGAGAGGCCCCGTCCGCATCCACTACCAAGAAGTCGGCTCCGGCTTCCCCCTGCTGCTGATCCCGGGCGGCGGGCTCAACTCGGCCCTCGCCTCCTGGCAGACCGCCTCGCCCTTCGACCCGATGCAGCGGTACCAGCGCGACTTCCGGTGCATCTGCGCCGACCTCCGCAACGCCAATCCCGGCCAGTCGACCGGCCCGCTGGAGATCGACCGGCCCTGGGATGCCTACACCGACGATCAGCTAGGGCTGATGGATCATCTCGGCATCCGCGAGTTCCTGGTCATGGGCTTCTGCATCGGCGG
>DATFWA010000151.1:0-10300 GCA_035259825.1 Candidatus Methylomirabilota bacterium
GAGTCGGGCGGGGGCTGGATCGCCCCGTGGCTCGATCGCATGGACCGCCACTTCGACGACCAGGGCTTCAACGACTCCGGGCTCTCGATGCGCCCCAGCGAGCTGTTCCAGCGCAACTGCTGGATCTCGTTCGAGCCGGTCGAGGGCTGCCTCGGTCCGCTCGCCGACTACATCGGCCCGCACAAGATCCTGTGGGCCACCGACTATCCGCACCCCGACGGCTTCTTCCCGGGCGCGCCGCAGATGATCAAGGATCGGGCGGAGCTGTCCGAGGCCACCAAGCGCGAGATCCTCGGCGGCGGCGCACGGCGCTTCTATGGACTGACCTCGTGACCGAACGTGCCCTGACCGGGATCCGCATCCTGGACCTGACCCAGTTCGAGGCCGGCACCTCGTGCACCCAGCTGCTGGGCTGGCTGGGCGCCGACGTCATCAAGATCGAGCCGCCGGGGGGCGAGCAGTCGCGGAGGAACCGGCCCGAGGTGCCGGGCCTGGACGCGATGTTCTTCCTGCTCTTCAACGCCAACAAGCGCAGCGTGACCATCGACCTGAAGAAGGAGGAAGGCCACGCCCTGTTTCTCCAGCTCGTCGAGCAGGCCGACGTGGTGGTGGAGAACTTCGCCCCTGGCCTCATGGAGCGGCTGGGCCTCGACCACTCGCGGCTCAGCGCGGTCAACCCGCGAATCATCCTGGCCCGGCTCAAGGGCTTCGGCCTCTCCGGCCCCTATCACGAGTACAAGAGCTTCGACATGATCGCCCAGGCCATGGGCGGCGTGATGAGCGTCACCGGATTTCCGGACCGCGAGCCGGTGCTCTGCGGGGCCAACATCGGCGACAGCGGCGCGGGCGTGCACCTGGCCGCCGGCATCATGGCCGCCTACATCGAGCGTCAGCGCACCGGCCTCGGCCAGGTGGTCGAGGTGTCCATGCAGGAAGCGGTGGCCAATCTCATCCGCCAGCGTTACGTCGTGCACTACCGCGACGGCAAGCCGACGCCGCGTCGGGGCAACGGGGCGCCGCCCGGCGCGGTGCCGGATGGGCTCTACGCGTGCGCGCCGGGCGGGCCCAACGACTACGTGTACATCTACGTCCAGCCCATGAACCAGGGCATGTGGGAGGACTTCGCGCGGGCTATCGGCCGCGAGGACCTGCTGGCCGACCCGCGCTGCGTCGACGCACCTTCCAGATGGACTCATCGAGACGCGCTGAACGGCATCGCGCGGACGTGGACCGGCGCGAGGCCGAAGGCGGAGGTGCTGAGCATGCTCGGCAAGGCCGGCGTGCCCTGCGGCGCGATCCTCGACACCCAGGAGGTGCTGGACGACCCGCACCTCAACGCGCGCGGCGCGGTCGAGACGATCGACCACCCCACGCGCGGCCGTTTCCGAGTGCCGGGCTGCCCGATCCGGCTGTCGTCCTCGGCACCGGTGACCACGCCGCCTCCGCTGGCCGGGCAGCACACCGACGAGGTGCTGACCGAGGTCCTGGGGCTCACCGCGGAGGCGGTGGCCGCTCTCCGAGCACGCGCGGTCGTCTGAGCCGTGCGGTTCGGCCACACCCCTTCCATCTGGGAGCAGTTCCCCCAGCTCGTCCCTGGGGTTCTGCGGGTGGGCGCCATCCACCCGCAAGCCGACGTGGCGGCGCTGATAGAGCCGCTCCACGCGCAGGCGCGTGAGCGCCTGGCGCGCGGGCCCGAGTCTGAGCTGGCCGAGATCTCGGGGTGGCGTCGCGCCTACACCCAGATGGGGCTCAAGCCCACGCAGTACCGCTCCGCCGCCGAGGCCCTGCTGCGGCGCTTCCGTCGTGAGAACGACCTGCCGCGGCTGCATCCGCTGGTGGATCTGGGCAACGCGCTGTCGCTCGCCTTCGCGCTGCCGGTGGCGATCTTCGACCTCGCGGGCGTCGATGCGTTCCTGGAAGTGCGCCACGCCGCGGGCGGTGAGGAGCACGGAGGCTTCAGCGGCGAGACCGAGCGCGCGGACCCGGGCGAGGTCATCTTCGCCGACGCGGCTGGCCACGCGCACGCCCGGCGCTGGACGTTTCGACAGAGCCGGCGCTCCACCGTCACTGCCGACACCCGGGAGGTCCTCATCGTCGCGGAGGGCATGCACCCGACCGCGGCCACCGACGTGCCGGCCCTGATCGACGCCTTCGCCGCGCGCATCACGGATTGCTGGGAGGCCCCGCGGCAGCGCGCCGTGCTCACCGCGGCGTCGCCGCAGATCGAGCTGCCGGCCTGAGCCCGCCCTCGCCCTCCGTTCCCAGCATCCGCTCGGTGGTACTGCAGAGCCTGCCCGCCGCCGCGGCGGTCGCGGTGTTCGGCAGTCTCTACGGCGCGGCCGCGCGCGTCTATCTCGGGGTGCCGCTGACGCTCGCCTCGTCGGTGCTCGTCTATTCGGGCGCGCTGCAGTTCGCGCTGGTGGCCCTGCTGGGCGCCGGCGCCACCCTCCTGCCGCTCTTGCTGACCACGGTCGTGCTGAACCTGCGCCACCTGGTGCTGGGCGCCGCCCTGCGCTCCCGCTTCGAGAGCGGACCGCTGCGGCGGGCCATGCTCGCGTTCTTCCTGGTGGACGAGACGTTCGGCTTCGCCATCGCGGCCGGCAATTCGGTCGAGCCGCGGCTGGTGGGCGCCACCACCGAGCGCACGCTGCTGGTCGCCGGGCTCACGCTCTGGATCGCCTGGCTCGTGGGCACCGTGGTCGGCGTGCTGGGCGGCGGGCTCGCCGCGGTCGAGCGCGTGGCCGGCGCGATCTTCCCGGTGCTGTTCATCGGGCTGGCCTCGCTCGCGGTGACGCGGCCGTCGCACGTGGCGCGCGCGGTTGCCGCGGCGGTGCTCACCGCGGCGGTGTCGGTGCTGCTGCCCGACCTGCGCATGCTCGCGCCGGTCATCGCGGGGGTGCTGGTGGCCCTGCCGGGACGCGAGCGGTGAGCCCGCTTGTTCTGTTGACGATCGCGCTGATCACCTATGGCAGCCGCGCCGTCGCGGTGGTCCTGCTCCCGCGCCCGAGCGCGCGCTTCGAAACCATCCTCTCGCGCATCCCGGCGGCGATCTTCGCCAGCCTGGCGACCGCCACGCTCCTGGGTGACGGCGGCCGGCTCGCCGACATTCCGGTGCTGGCCGCCGGGGCGGGCGCGCTGCTGGCCAGCCCGGCGCGCTCGCTGCTGCTCTGCCTGATCGGCGGGGCGATCGGCTACGCGGCCGGCGCCTGGCTCGGCTGAGCGCGCCTCAGCGGCGGCCGGGCCAGGTGCCCATCACCTGGCGGAGGATCGCGAACTCGCCGATGTGGTAGGTGTTGTGCTCGGAGACGATCAGCAGCTCGCGGATCAGGGAGTGCTGCTGCGCGTAGCGCAGCCGCGAGCCCAACGCCACCCGCGGGTTCGCCGCAATCTTCTCGAGCGCGGCGCGGTCGCGCCGGAAGTCGGCGATCGTCTTCTTCCATGCCGCCGCGTCGGCCTTGTCGTCTGGCTTCGGCCAGTAGTCGTCGGGCCAGGCGGGCAGGCGGTATTCCGGATCCTCGATGTACTCCAGGATGTCGCGCTGGGCGATCCGCATGTGCTCGAGCAGGTGCCACGGCGTGTACGGCACGTTCGGCGGCCGCGTGTTGACGTGCCGCATCGGGAAATCGGCGACCGCGTCGTCGAAGGTCATGTACGAGGGTCCGTGCACCAGGGCCCGCACCTCGGCGCGCACCGCGTCCTTCTTCATGCCGGCCGTCGCGCGGCTCACGGCTGCCACGTAGGCCAGCTCGGCGGCACCGGCAGCGCCTTGAGCGCGGCCTTGAACGCGCTCCAGAGGAACGCGTGCGGGCCCGTGCCCGGCCCGATCAGTCCACCGCCCAATCCGAGCTGCCGCACCGCCAGGCGCGACGCCTCCTGGACGTCTTCCACCGGCTCGAAGCGGCCGTCGCTCTGACGGCGGCTCAACAGCGGAGTCGGAATCGGCTGACCCGGTCTGAACCCGAGCAAGTACTCGTGCCCGTCGCCGCCCGCGACGAGGATGCCCTTCACCGTGCCCTGTCCCTTCATGTGGCGCCCTCCCGACCGAACAGTACCCACGCGGGCGCCACGTTGACAAGGCCGCCTCGGGGTCTAGACTCGGTGTCGGTGTCCACACTCGCGGCGAGGAGGCCACGCTCATGACGACAGGCAATCGCTACGCGTTCCGACGTCTTCCCGGTATGCGCCAGGGCCTCAGCAGCGAGACGCCGCTGCCCACGCGCCTCGTCTCCAACGAGGAGTTCCCGCCCCTGCCCCAGACGCCCGAGCAGCGTCGGGTCGAGGCGCTCATCCTGAGCGAGGCGGGACGGCTCGCGCCGCGCCTCGGCCTGAGCCGCCGCGACTTCCTGCGCACGAGCGGCGGCATGGCCACTTCGCTGCTGGCGATGAACGCGGTGTTCGGCCGCTTCTGGGACGTGCAGCCGGTAGAAGCGGCCGACAAGGCGGCATTCAAGGAGCGCAGTGGCGACGCCTACTTCATCTTCGACGTGCAGCTGCACTACGTGGGCGCCGGCTACGATCCCCAGAACGAGGAGGCGAGCCGCAAGGGCGCGGTCAGCAAGCAGGCCCTGCTCGGCCTACGCCAGGGCTCGAAGCGACTGAACCCGAAGCTGGCCTCCGACCGCGGGACGATGGCCGACCTGGCGTGGGCCAACATGGTCAAGGAGGTGTTCCTCGACAGCGAGACCGATATCGGCCTCATCTCCACGCCGCCGGGCCCGTATCCTCAAGAGGCCGTGGTGCCTCCGAAAGAGATGACGCACATCCGCGATGAGATCAATCGCGTGACCCGGTCGCGCCGGATGCTCGCGCACGGGCTGATCACGCCGCAGCTCGGCCAGGTCGATCTCGACTTCATGGACCAGCAGGCCGCCACCATGAAGGTCGACGCATGGAAGGGCTACACCGGAGCGGCGCCCAAGGGCTTCGACCACGGCTGGTTCGTGGACGATGAGAAGATCGCCTACCCCATGCTCGAGCGCGCGCGCAAGGTGGGTGTCAAGCGCGTCTGCCTGCACAAGGGGCTGCCGCTCGGGCCCGTCTCCGACTACAACCATCCGCGCGACATCATCAAGGCGGCGCGCGACTTCCCCGACATCGACTTCATCCTCTATCACGCGGGGCTGCTCACCGTGGCGCGCACCGCGTCGGCGGACGTGCCGTGGACGACCGAGTTCTGTCAGATGGCGAAGAAGGCGGGCGTGCAGAAGAACATCTACATGGAGCTGGGCTCCACCTTCGGCCAGCTGGCCACTACCAATCCGACCGCGTGCGCCCATCTGCTCGGCCAGATCATCGACGCCTTCGGCGCCGACCACGTGCTGTGGGGTACCGACTCGATCTGGTACGGCACGCCCCAGTGGCAGATCGAGGCCTTCCGTCGCTTCGAGATCCCCAAGGCCCTGATCGATGCGCACGGCTACCAGCCGCTCACCCGGCCGGTCAAGGAGCAGATCTTCGGGCTGAACGCGGCGCGCCTCTTCAGCGTGGACGTGGCGGCCAAGCGCAACGAGATCCCGCAGGACTACCTCTCACAGGTGAAGATGAGCTACCTAGACGAGGGCCCGATACCCAGCCATCACTTCTACGGCTGGACCGCATAGGCTTCGAGCGCCGGCTTCGCCGGCGCAACCCGTTCGGGGGGAGGTTAGGAGGGGCCGTCGAGGCCACCCCCTAGATATACACGCGAGGGACGCGGGTGTTGATGTTGGTCAGCACCTCGTACGGGATGGTGCCCGCCCATTCCGCGAGGTGCTCGCAGGTGATGATCTCCGCGCCGTCGCGCCCCAGCAGCGTGACCACGTCGCCGTTGAAGGCGCTATCCCATTCGAGGTTGACCATGATCTGGTCCATGCAGACTCGGCCCACCACCGGATACTTCCGGCCGCGGATGAGCACGTGGGCCACGTTGGAGAGCGCGCGGAAGTAGCCGTCGCCGTAGCCCACCGGCACCGTGACAACGCGAACCGGGTGGTCGGACTGCCAGGTCGAGCCGTAGCTCACCGGATGCCCGGGGCTGACCACCTTGAAGTACACCACGCGCGAGCGCAGGGACAGCGACGGTTCGACCACGATCGTCTTCCGCACCTCCTCGGACGGGTAGACCCCGTAGAGAAGGATGCCCGGCCGCACCAGGTCCAGGTGACTCTCCGGCAGCTGCAGCACCGCCCCCGAGTTGGCGATGTGCCGGATGGGCGGCTTGACGCCCTGCTTGTCGTACCACTCCAGCACCTCGAGGAAGCGCGCGAGCTGCACACGCGCCGAGGTCAGATCGGCCGCGTCCGCGTTGGCGAAGTGGGAGTAGATGCCCTCCACGTGCGCGTGCCGGCACTCCGCCGCGCGCTCGAGCAGGCCGCGCGCGCTGTAGTAGTGGACCCCGATCCGCTCCATGCCGGTATCGATCTTCAGGTGCACGCGGGCGGTGACCCCGACCCGGCCCGCCTCCTCCTCGATCTGCTTGAGCTTGTCGATGGAGGACGCGGTCAGGGTGAGGTCGTGGCGCAGGAAGAGCGGGATCTGGTCGCCGAAGATGCCGCCCATCACCAGGGTCGGCTGGGTGATGCCGGCCTCGCGCAGCGCGACCGCCTCTTCGAGAAAGGCGACGCCGAAGGTCGGCGCGCCGAGCGAGGCGAGATGCCGGGCCACCGGCACCAGCCCGTGGCCGTAGGCGTTGGCCTTGAGAATGGGCATCACCGCGGCCGGCGAGACCGCCGCCTGGATCGCGCGGAAGTTGTCCGCGAGACGGGCCAGGCTGACCTCGACGATCGTCGGCCGCAGTGAGCCCTGGTCCACCGTCTACTTGGGCACCATGCCCTTGAAGCGGGGCATGACCTCCTTGGAGAGCAGCTCCATCGAATGGTGCCACGCCTTCGGGTTCTCACTGTAGTCGAAGCAGAACACGAGCAGGGTGCCGAAGCCGCCGACCTCCTCGTAGATGTCGTTGAGCTTCTGCGATACCGTCTCTGGCGAGCCCACCAGCCAGTTGTGCTTCGCGCAGTACTCGGGCGTCACGTCCGAGTCCGCCACCGACGGATCGTGCTTGAGATACTCGGTGAACCCGAACGCGCCGAGCAGCGGCAGGAAGTACTCGGTCATCATGCGGCCCATCATGCCGCCCGCGGACAGGCGCAGCGCCTCCGCGTCGGTGTCGGCCACGAACACCTCGCGTACCATCCGCCAGTCGGAGCGCTTCGGCGTGCGTCCCGCCTTCGCGGCCCCCTGCTCCACCGCTTCCCAGTGGCTACCGACGTAGGCCGGGTTGAGGTTCAGGCTCATCGGCCAGAAGCCGCGCTCGCCCGCCAGCTTCAGCGTGTCCGAGCCCTTGTTGAGCCCGGCGACCCCGATGGGCGGGTGTGGCTTCTGGAACGGGAAGATGTGGGGCCGCAGCGTGCCGAACATCGTCCCGGTCTTGGTCACGTGCCAGAACTTGCCCTTGTAGTCGAACTCGGGCTCATCGCTCCAGAGCCGCAGGATGATGTCGAGCGATTCCCGCGTCATCTCGCGGTTATGGCCGGCCATGCCGTCGACGTTGAACAGCGACCAGTCGCTCGGCAGCCCGCTCGCGGCCACGCCGAAGTTGAGCCGGCCCTGCGCGAGGTGGTCGAGCATCGCTACCCGGTTGGCCAGCTCGGCGGGATGGTGGAACGGCATCAGGAACCCGCCGGGGCCGATCCGCATCCGCTTGGTCTGCATCAGGGCCTGCGCCACCAATAGGTCGGGCGAGGGATGCGGCTCCCACGGCGCGGTGTGATGCTCGCCGATCCAGGCCTCGCTGAAGCCCAGCTCGTCCGCCCAGCGCAGCTGCTGCAGATCCCACTGGTGCCCGTCGAAGAGCTTCCGCTCGGGCGGGTGCGACGGCATCGTGAACAGGCCGTAGTCCATTAGGTACCTCCTTACAGGTCTCGCTCGAAGGGAAAGAGCGGCCGCCGGCGGTTCCGGTAGGTGAAGAGCCGCAGGTCGGAGCTGGTCACGCCGTCACCGTCGCACAGGACGATGTGCCGGGCGATGGGCTCGAACCCGGCGCGAAAATGCTGGCGCGACTTGATCAGGACGTACTTCTTGCGGCGCGGGTCGATCCCGCAGTGGGTGAACACGCCGAGATCGAAGGGCTCGCTGCGGCCCTCCGAGACGACGATCTGCATGGGCCCGGTGTCGAGCACCGCGGTCCGGCCCATGCGCACGCGGGTGCCGGTGGCCATCGGCCCGGTGACGGTGAACTCCCCGTCGGTGATGCGCGTGACCTTGCCGGTCACCGTGAAGGGCTTGCCCGGCAGGTTGATCTGCGGCATGTCGATGCGCCCGCCGAGCGGCAGGGTCACGCTCGCCGCGGTGCCCGCCTCGACCAGGCGCCGCACGGCGGCCGGATCGCAGATGGGCCCCGCGGCCAAGTCGGCCAGCCCTTGGCGCGCAACCTCCTCGATCACGCTCATGACGTCCTGGGTGCCGCCGGAGGCGGTGTTGTCGCCGTGATCCACCAGCACGATCGGCCCGTCGCCCAGCGAGCGAGCGTGCGCGACCTGGCCGGCCAGCGCGGCGCCGCGGTAGAGGAAGGCATCGCGCCGCTCCCACGCCATCGCGAGCAGCTGGTCGCGCAGGGCGATGCCGGCGTCGGTGCGTCGGTCGCACACGATCACGGCGGAGAGCGAGATGTGCGGGATATCCGAGTGCGGGAAGCCGCCGAACACCGAGGCGTTCACCACCGCTCCGCGCGCCTCCGCGGTCATCGCCATGTCCATGACGTCCTTCATGGGCTGGCGCGACGGGGTGTGGACCAGCGTGCTGGTCATCATCGGCAGCGAGCCCCACACCAGCACCGGCTCGATCTCACCGCGCATCGCGCGCAGCATCGTGCGCCCGGCCCGCTGACCGGTCTCCCCCATATCCACGTGCGGGTAGGTGCAGTAGCCGGTGATCACGGTGGCGTTGTCCACCATCGCCGCGGTCATGTGCGAGTGGAAGTCGAGCCCCACCGCGATCGGCACCCGCGGGGCCAGCGCCCGGATCCGGCGCAGCAGCTCGCCCTCGCCGTCGTCCACGTGCTCGGCCACCATCGCCCCGTGGAGGGCCAGGAACACCGCGTCGCAGCCGCCGCGCACCGCGCCCACGATGGCCTCAGCCATGTCCTCGTAGGCGCCCTTCTCCACGTAGCCCGACGGGTGGGCTCCGCCCGCCACCGGCACCACGATCTCGGCGCCGGCCTGCTCGGCCACGTGCAGGAAGCCTCCCAGCTGGGTGTTGGTGTCGCGGAACTCGGCGATCGCCGCCTCGCCGCTCAGCGGCCGAAACGAGGACAGCGGGGTGGGCACCGGGGAGAAGGTGTTGGTCTCGTGCATCATCATCGCGAGGACGAGCTTCAGGCGGGCCATGCCCGGAGCATACTATCGCCCACGAGAGGGCGCTCGATTCAGTTCAGCGCCCGGCCAGCCGCGCGCGGTACGCGTCGAGGATCTGCGAGCCCGCCGGGCCCATCTGGCGGAGCCAGTCGTCCACCGCGGCGCGGCCGGCCTTGCGCAGGCTCTGCTGGTAGTCGATCGACAGCTCGGTGGTGAGCCCGACGCCGGCCGCGCGCATCCGCGCGTAGTTCTCCGCGACGCGCGTCTTCATCGCCTCCCACTGCTGCACCTCGGTCTCCGCGGCGGCCTCGCGCACCGCCTGCTGGGTGCCCGCGTCGAGTCCGCGCCAGGCGTCGCCGTTGATCGTGACCATGCTCATGGTCACCGCGTACTCGATGGCGGTGAAGTGCCGCAGCGTCTCCATGAGCCGCGCGCCCGCTCCCCCGTCGCCGGAGGAGAGCACCGCGTCCAGCTGGCCCGACTGGAGCTGCGGCAGCGCGTCCGTGAACGAGATCGCCACCGGCACCGCGCCGGCGGCGCGGAACGCCAGCACCCCGTTGGCGTCGGCGGTGCGGATGCGCAGGCCGCGCAGCGCTTCCGCCGAGTCCACCGGCTTGTTGGCCCAGATGCCGGCGGCCGGCCACGGCGACTGGAAAAGCAACACCTGGTTGTGCTTCGCGAGCACGCGCTCGTAATGCGGGCGCGCGACGGCGGCCAGCGCCTGCCCTTGCTCGGGCGTGGTAGCCAGGAAAGGCAGCGAGGGCAGCAGGAACACCGGGTCGACGCCACCGAGGGCGCCCATGTAGATGTTGCCGATCGGCACCGCTCCTCGGCCGATGGCGTCCACCATCTCCCGAGAGCGGAATCCGCTGGAGGCGTCGAACTGGTGCGCGATCTCGATCCGCCCGCCGGTACGACGGCTCACCTCGCGAGCGAAGCGCGCGTCGGCTTCGCCCTGGATAGAAGTGGCC
>DATFWA010000152.1:0-7654 GCA_035259825.1 Candidatus Methylomirabilota bacterium
CCGAGGCGATCAACGCGATGGGCGGCATCAAGTCGCTCAACGGGATGAAGCTCGAGCTGATCGTGGGCGACACCCAGACGAAACCCGACGTCGGCCGCACCGAGGCCGAGCGCGTGATCAACCAGGGCGCGCAGATGCTCCTCGGGTCCTTCGACTCGGGATCCACCCAGGCGATGGTGCCGGTGGCGCAGCAGCGCCGCATCCCGTTCCTGGTCGACATCGCTGCCGCCGATCCGATCACGGCGAACGTGGCCAAGGCGGTCAAGGAAGGTCAGCAGAAGACCCAGTACGTGTACCGCAACTTCCCCACCGGATCGTCGTTCGGCCGCAAGGCGGTGCAGTACTTCGGCGAGGTGTTCCAGGAAGCCAAGGTGTCGCCGAAGCGGGTGGTGCTGATGTACTGCAACGACCTCTTCGGTCAGAACAACGCCAAGGGCTTCCAGGCCGCGCACGCCGCCGCGAAGCCCGCCTGGGAGATCGTGGACGTGATCCCGTGGCCGGAGCCGCCCCAGGATCTCTCCACCGAGGTCTCCCGCGCCAAGGCCGCCAAGCCCGACGTCATCGCGCCGATCACGCGCCCGGCGAGCGCGCAGCTGCTGCTGCCCGAGATTCGCAAGCAGCGCATCGAGGTGATGGGCATCGTGGGCCCGGGGAGCCCGGGCCTGTACGAGGCGGGGCAGCTCGCGGTGCTCAAGGACGATCTCGAGTACGTCATGAGCAGCCTGCCGTGGGCGAACTTCAAGGATCCGCGGACCCAGAAGGTCGCCGAGGACTACCTGAAGCGCTCCGGAGGCAAGACGTTCGACACCAACTCGGGCTACTCCTACGACGGAATGATGCTCATCGCCGACGTGCTCGAGCGCGCGAAGTCGACCGACGCCGACGCGATCGTGGAGGCCCTGCGCAAGTCGAACTGGACCGGCGGCCTCATGCAGTACGCGGGTCCGGTGACCTTCAACGAGATCGGCGACAATCCAAACGCGGTCACCACCATGATCCAGATCCTCTCCGGCAAGCCGGTCGCGGTCTGGCCCCGGGAGGCCGCGGTGCAGAAGTTCGTCTTCCCGCGTCCCAAGGCGTAGCCGGCCCTGGATCCGGCGCTCATCGCCCAGAGCTTGCTGAACGGCCTCCTGTTCGGCGGCGTCTACAGCCTCATGGCGGTGGGCCTCACGCTCATCTTCGGCGTGATGCGGGTGGTGAACTTCGCCCACGGCGACATGATGGTGTGGGGGATGTATCTGGCCTGGCTGCTGGCCATCCGCGCCGGGATCGACCCCTACGTCGGCTTCGTGGGCTGCGCGGCGGTCCTGTTCGTGGTGGGCCTGATCGTCCAGCGCGTGCTGGTGGACCGGATCGTGGACGCGCCGCACGAGATGCAGATCTTGTTGATGCTGGGCGTCGCGCTCGTACTGGAGAACGCGGCGCTGGTGGCCTTCGGTCCCGATCCCCAGCGGGTACGCTCGCTGTTGCGCGCGGCAACCTTCTGGCTGGGGCCGGTCTTCGTGGACGTGGCCCGCCTGGTGACCTTCGTGCTCGCGATGGCCCTGACCCTCGCGCTCTATCTCTTCCTGCAGCGCACCGACCTGGGCCGCACCATGCGGGCGGCCGCTGACAACGCCTACGGCGCCCTCGTCATCGGCACCGACGTGCGCCGGGTCTACGCGGCGGCCTTCGGCATCGGGGCGGCCTGCGTGGGCGCCGCGGGGGCGCTCGTCTCGCCGATCCTGCCGTTCCAGCCCACGGGCGGTCTCTCGCTGTCCGTGGCCTCGTTCAACATCGTGATCATTGGCGGCATGGGCAGCCTGCCCGGCGCATTCCTGGGCGGCCTGCTCGTCTCGGTGGCCGAGTCGCTCGGCGCGGTGTTCCTGAGCCCGTCCATGAAGGAGCTGGTGAGCTTCTCGCTGCTGATCGTCATCCTGCTCTTCCGGCCCGCCGGGCTCTTCGGCCGGACTACCGTATGAAGTGGCTGGGCGCGGCAGCCCTCGCGGTCCTGCTGGCGCTGCCCGCGGTGCTCAGCTCCTACGCGGTCACCGTGTTCATCTTCATCTTCTTCTACGCCTTCCTCGGCCAGGCCTGGAACATCGTGGGCGGCTACGCGGGCCAGCTCTCGGCCGGCCACGCCGCGTTCGTGGGCGTCGGGGCCTACGCCGCAGCACTGCTCTCCGCGCAGGTCGGGCTCACCCCGTGGATCGGCATGCTGGTGGGCGGGGTGCTTGCGGCGGCGCTCGGGACGGTGGTGGGTTATCTGGGATTCCGCTTCGGTCTGCGCGGCTTCTACTTCGTGCTGCTGACCGTCGCGTTCGCGGAGGTGTGCCGCATCGTGGCGCTCAACACCGACGCGGTCGGCGGGGCTCTCGGCTACTACATTACCTTCACCGGCAACCCGCGCCAGTTCCAGTTCCAGGACAATCGCGTCTACTACTATGTCGCGCTGGGCCTGATGCTGGTGGCCACCGCGGTGGTGGCCGCCATCGAGCGGCGGCGCTTCGGCGCCTACCTGATCGCGATCCGCGAGGACGAGAGCGCCTGCGAGGCCCTGGGCGTGAACACGTTCCGCTACAAGATGCTGGCCATGGTGGTGTCGTCGTTCCTCACCGGGGTAGGTGGGACCTTCTACGCGTTCTACCTGTTCTCGCTCCAGCCCAACGCGGTGTTCGGCATCCCGCTCTCGGTGGAGATCGTCATCCGGCCCATCGTGGGCGGCGCGGGCACGGTGCTTGGCCCGATCCTCGGCTCCTTCATCCTGAGCCCGCTCGCCGAGGCGTCCCGCGTCTACTTCGGCCAGGGCGGCTGGTCGGGCGTCCACCTCATCGCCTACGGCATCCTGCTGATCGCCGTCGTGCTCTTCCTGCCCCAGGGCGCCTATCCCGCGCTCCGCCGCCTCTGGGCTCGCCCGGCCGCACGGTGACGCCGCTCCTCGAAGTCAGCGGCCTCTCCAGGCGCTTCGGCGGCCTGCAGGCGGTGCGCGAGCTCTCGCTCTCGATGGCGCGCGACGAGGTGCTCGGTCTCATCGGCCCGAACGGAGCGGGCAAGACCACCGCCTTCAACCTGCTCTCTGGCTTCCTCGCGCCGGACCACGGGCAGATCCGCTTCGACGGCCGGTCGATCGTCGGTCTCTCGCCCCACGCGATTTGCCACCTTGGCCTCTGTCGTACGTTCCAGATCGTCCGGCCGTTCCCGCGCCTGTCCGTGCTGGACAACGTGCGCGTGGGGGCCCTGTCGCGCCGCCCCCGGATGGAGGACGCGCGACACCGTGCGCGCGAGGTGATCGAGCAGGTGGGGCTCGGGGGCAAGATGGACCACCCCGCGGGCGGGCTCACCCTGGCCGAGCGCAAGCGCCTCGAGCTGGCGCGGGCGCTGGCGACCGAGCCCAGGTTGTTGCTGCTCGACGAGGTGATGGCCGGGCTGAACCCGACCGAGATCGAGGCCATCGTCGCTCTCGTCAAGCGCATCAACGCCTCCGGCGTCGCGATCCTGCTCATCGAGCACAACATGCGCGCGGTCATGTCGCTGTCCCACCGCATCGCGGTGCTGAACTTCGGCGAGAAGATCGTGGAGGGCGAGCCCACGGCGGTGGCCAACCATCCCCGGGTGATCGAGGCGTACCTCGGCGAGGAATATGTCCACGCTCCTTCGCGTTGACGGCATCGAGGTCGGCTACGGCGACCTGACCGCGGTCCGCGACGTCTCCCTCGAGGTGCGCGAGGGTGAGACGGTGGCGCTGATCGGGGCCAACGGAGCGGGCAAGACCACGACCCTGCGCGCGGTCGCGGGACTGCTGCCCCTGCGCCGCGGCCGCATCGAGTTCGAGGGACAGCGGCTCGACGGGCAGAGCTCGTCGCAGATCGTGGCCCGCAGCCTGGCCCACGTGCCAGAGGGCCGCCAGCTCTTCCCGACCATGACCGTGCGCGAGAACCTCGAGCTGGGGGCCAGGACGGCAGCGGCCCGCGCCGGGCTGGCCGCCTCGCTCGAGCAGGTCTTCGATCTCTTCCCCCGTCTACGGGAGCGAGCCGCTCAGCTCGCGGGGACCTTGTCGGGCGGCGAGCAGCAGATGTGCGCGATCGGCCGGGGCCTCATGGCGCGGCCGCGGTTGCTGATGCTGGACGAGCCGAGCCTCGGCCTGGCTCCGGTGATGGTGAAGACGATCTTCGAGGATCTGGCCCGCATCAACCGCCGGGGCATCACGATCCTGCTGGTCGAGCAGAACGTTCTGAGGTCGCTCCACCTGGCCCACCGGGGGTATGTGCTCGAGAACGGGCGGATGACGCTGTCCGGGCCCCGGGACGACCTGCTGGCGAGCGGGCACATCAAGCAGGCTTACCTGGGTCTCTAGGCCCCTGAAATTTCGGTTCAATTCGTCGGCAGACGGAACGAAAATAGCCTCGTGAGGCGCTTCGCCCGAGGCTTCCTCGTTCCCTTCCTCCTGCTGGCCATCCCGCTCGGCATCCTGGCCTCGCTCGGGTATCTCGCCGCCCACCGTCAGCTCGCGCGTTCGCGGGACGCCGCCATCGAGCGCACAGTCGACACGGTCTCCGTGCTGGTCGCGGACTACCAGGACTCGCTCCGCCGCGAGACGCTGCTGCTCGCCCGGGATCCCGCGGTGATCGAGGGCGTCACGAAAGGTGACTGGTCGACGCTGGCCCGCGCCGCATCGCCGCGCGTGCTCGCGGTGACCCAGGATGGACTGGCCGACTTCATCACGGTGCGTGACCGTCGCGGCACGCCGCTGATGCAGGTGCCGGCGGGTCCGCCGCCGAGCCTGCCCGGCACGGCGACGCCAACCGAGGCGGTCCTCACGCTTCGGCTGGCCGGCGGCCGGCCGTACTTCCTGGTCACCGCGCCGGTCACGAGCGCGACCGATCGGGAGCCGACTACTGTCGGCACGGTCATCGCGGGGCGCCGGCTCGATGGCATCGGCCCGCTCCTCGAGCGATTGCCCTCGCGTCCCTCCGTGGTTTTCCTGGCCGGCGATCGCGCACTCGCGGCGAGCCGCGCCGACCTGCCGCCCGGGGGCTGGACCGCGGCGGCTGCCACCGGCGTCATCACTGCGGGCCAGGAGCCTTACGCCGTCCGCCGGTTGGAGACGCCTGTGGCGGGCTCGCCGGACGGCGCGCTCTGGGTCGTCCTGCCGGTGCGCGAGTTCGGGCGAGCCGAGCGCCGCCTCGGGCTCGAGTTCCTCGGGCTGCTGGGTGGCGGGGTGGTGGTGCTGGCCGGTGTGGTGCTCGCCTTCCTGACTGCACCCACGCCCCTGCACACTGGCTCACGGATCGACGGGAGCCCGCGGGCCGCGCTCGAGCGGCGCAACCGCGAGCTGGAAGCGCTGAACGCGATCTCCGCCACGATCGGACGCGGCGCCGACCTGGCCACGACGGCCGAGGAGACCCTCGAGGTCGTCCGCGAGCTGGCGGGTATGGACGTAGGAGCGGTCTACCGGCTCGATACCGCGGCCAGCGAGCTGGTCATGCTGGCCCAGAGCGGCTTCGATCCGCAGTACGTCGAGCGCTTCCGGGTCCGGCCGCTCGGCGACTCGCACATGGGCGAGGCGGCCCGCACCGGGCGGATGCTGGTCACCCACCTCGACGCGGCTCCGCCGTCCGGCGAGGGCATCCGGCAGATGGCGGCGGACCGCTCGCACCGCACCCAGCTCGCGCTGCCGATCCCGGTCGACCTGAAGACGTGGGGCGTCATGGCGCTCGTGTCCAAGGAGGCGCGCGACTTCTCCGAGGAGGAGCGCAAGATCCTCTCCGGTGTAGCCCAGACCGTCGGGCTGGCCGTCGAGCGCGCCCAGCTACAGGAGATGGCGGCGGCCCGTCTGCGGCGCCTCGAGGCGCAGCGGGTGATCGAGCGCCAGATCTCGGAACACGTTGACACCGAGGAGCTGCTCGTCGTGATCGCGCGCTCGGCCCAGCAGCTGGTCGGGGGCGCCTACGCCGCGCTCTACCTCCTGGAGGGCGAGACGCTGCACGCGCGCGCGTGGTCGGACGTCGGGGACTGGATCCGCGACGTCCGGATCAAGATCGGGACGGGCGAGACCGGCGTGGCGCTCGCGAACGGCCGCGGCGCGCTGATCAACGACTACGCCAGCTCCCCGAACGCGATCGCCGAGTTCGTGCCGTTCACGAGCCGGCTCCTGGTGGCGCCGCTGATGGCGGGCAGCCTGCCGCTCGGTGTGATGACCGCAGGCCGCGGCCCGGGAGCCCCGCCGTTCGCCGAGGACGAGCTGTCGATCCTCACCGACTTCGCCACCCAGGCCGCGGTCGCGCTCGAGCACGCCCGGCTCTTCGCCGAGGCCAATCGCAACGCGGCGCAGTACCAGGCTCTCCTCGAGGTCAGCGGCGTGGTCTCCTCCACGCTCGAGCCCGAGCGCGTGCTGGACCTCGTAGTGGACCGCTGCCGGGCGCTCCTGGGCGTGGCCGGGCTCGGCGTGTTCCGCCTGGATCGCACGAGCGGGCTTCTGGTCTACGAGCGCGGGCGGGGTCTCTCGCCCGACTTCATGGCCTCCTTGCGCGTGCGGGTGGGCGAGGGTACCACCGGCCGCGCGGTGGAGCGGCGCGAGCCGGTCTGGAGCGAGGACGTGCTCAACGACCCCGCGGTGCCCATGACGCCCGAGACGCGCGCGCTCGTGGAGCGGGAGGGCTATCGCGCGGTGCTCTCAGTGCCGCTCGTGAGCAAGGGCGAGGCGCACGGAGCGCTGGCCGCGTACTGGTGGGAGCCGCACACGCCGTCGGCGAGCGAGATCTCGCTGATGAGCGGCCTGGCCGGCCAGGCCGCGATCGCGCTGGCCAACGCCCGGCTCTTCGCCCAGGAGCGCGACCGCAAGGCGTCGCTATCCTCGCTGCTCGAAATCAACAAGAAGATCGGCGCGCTCGCGACGCCGGAGAGCCTGCTGACCTCGATCGCCGAGGAGGCGGCCCGCCTGCTCGAGCTGGACAATGCCGGCTTCCGGCTCCTGGACGGCGATCAGCTGGTGGTGGCAGGGCTCACCGGCACCGCGGCCGAGACGATGATGCGGACGCGTCTGCAGGTGGGGGAGAGCCTGAGCGGCAAGGTCCTGGCCACCGGCCAGGCCCTCATGTGCGAGCTGGAAGGGGCCGACGTGGTCGCCGACCATCAGGCCGCGAGCCAGCGGCTCGGCTACACCCACTTCCTGGGAGTGCCGCTGATGGTCGGCGAGCGGCCCATCGGTGTGCTGGTCTTCCGCGGCCGTCGGCCGTTCACCGCGCGCGAGCAGGAGCTGGCCGAGACCTTCGCGGGCCAGGCCGCCATCGCGATCGATCACTCCCGGCTCTATCGCGAGGCCTCGGAGCAGGCCGAGCGCATGCGCGCGGTGGCCGACCTGGGCCGCGTCCTCGTGTCGACCCTCGACGAGAGCCGCGTGCTCGATCTCGTCGCCACCCAGGCGCGGGAAACGCTTGCCTTCTCCGACCTGGCGATCTGGCTGCAGGATCAGGAAAGCCAGCTGCTGCGCCTGGCGGTGGGGCAGGGGGAGTTCTCGGGACCGCTGGCCGAAACCGCGAAGCCGCTGCACGTCGACGAGGGCGTGGTGGGCCTCGCGCTGACCGAGGGGCGCCCGGTGTGGACCGCCGATGCGCTCAGCGACCCGCGCGTGCACCTGCTTCCCGAGTCGCGGCGGTGGATCGCGGAGATCGGCGGG
>DATFWA010000153.1:0-19850 GCA_035259825.1 Candidatus Methylomirabilota bacterium
GGGCAAGACCTCCTTGGCGATCCGCTCGACCTGCTCGGGCTGATAGCGGTACGGGATCAGGATAATCCGATGCACGCCGGTTCGCACGTGGGCGCGCAGCTGCTCGATGCAGTCTGCCACCGAGCCGTGGATCGCGTGATCGATCGTCGATTCGCTCCAGGCCGCGGTATCCCACTCCGTGGAGAGCCACTTCCGCATGTCGGCGGTGGTGTCCTCGCGGGAGCGGCCCACGTAGACCGCGAGCTGGTTGGTGGCGGTCAGCTTGGCCGGATCCCGGCCGGCCTCCCGCGCGAAGGTCTTCACCTTCTCCCACGACTTGGTGAAGCTCTCCGGCGTGTAGAAGTAGGTGAGCCAGCCGTCGCCCACTGTTCCGGCTCGCCGCAGCACCGCGTCCACGTAGCCGCCGATGAGGACGGGTGGCCGCGGGCGCTGGGCGGTGCGCGGCACCATGACCGCCTCGCGCAGGTTGAACTCGTCCACCTTCAGCGTCACGCGGTCCTGGGTCCAGAGCCGCGTCAGGATGTCGAGGTTGCGCTCGAACTGCCGGCCGCGTTGCTTGAACGGCACGCCCACCGCGTCGAACTCACGCGCGTACCAGCCCGCGGCCACCCCGAGGATCAGCCGTCCACCCGAGATGAGGTCGAGGCTGCCCAGGGCCTTGGCCGCCACGACCGGGTTACGCAGCGGCAGCACCAGGACGCCGGTCCCGAGCTTGATCTTCCGTGTGCGGGCCGCGACTGCGCCCAGCATCGTGACCGAGTCCACGATGGGGAACGATGGCTCCACGCCGAGCAGCACGTGGTCCCAGGCCCAAAGCGACTCGAAGCCGAGCGCCTCGGCGCGCTCCGAATAGGCGTAGAGGCCGGGGATGTCCGGCACCTCGCCGGGGCCCACGAAGTTACGAATCGCCAGACCGAAGTCGGTCATCGTCTTGAGCCTCTCAGTGGGTTCCTGCTGTCACTCGTGACTTCTGTTCAGCTGCGGGGGCCCAGAAATGGTCCCCGCACTCCCTCAGTCCGCGGACAACCGTCTTCGGGCTCCAGATGGACATTTCCCCAGTCGGCGGACGACCGGATGGTTCCCGCCCTCCCCCAGTCGGCGGACAACCGCCTCGGGCTCCAGATGGGCACTCCCCCAGTTGGCGGCGGGCCGTCTTCCGGCTCGGATGGCGGATATCGCCTCCGCACTCTCCCGTCTGCATCGTTTCATCCGATGAATTGGCGTTTGGGGTCGAGCATGCGCAGGATCGCGAGCTCCTCATCGGTAGGGAGCTTGGTGGTCGTGAGGTCGGCGCTCACCAGGACTTCGAAGCCGGTGTTGTCGCGCACCTGGTCCAGCGTCGCGCCCGGGTGCAGAGCCAGGAGCTGCATGCGGCGGCTCTTCGCCTCGAAGCCGAAGACACCGAGCGTGGTGATCACCCGCGAGACGCCGCCGAACAGCAGTCCATGGCGCGCGCGCGAGTCGCCTCCTTCCAGGTAGCCGGGGCTCGTGACGAAGTCCACGCGCTCGGTGAAGCGGCGCTTCTCGTGCACGGTGAGGATCATGACCTCGCGGCAGAGCGAAATGATGTCGTTGGCGCCGCCGCTCCCGGGCAGACGCACTTTGGGCCGCGCGTAGCCGCCGATGGCGCTGGTGTTGAGATTGCCGTGTTGATCGATCTGGGCGCCCCCGATGAAGCCCACGTCGAAGAAGCCGCGCTGGGCGAGCAGGAACGCGTCGCTGATCCCGGGCAGCATCTGGGCCCGGTAGGCCGCGCGCATCTCGTTGGTCGAGATCGGCAGCTCGCCCGGCTTCCACATCGGCCCGATGACGCCACCCTCGACCATCATCGTGAGCTGGGGCGCGTGGGTGCGCTGGGCCAGCACCGAGGCCATCATCGGCGCGCCTACCCCGGTGAACACCGTGGAGTTGTCGCGGAGCTCGCGGGCCCCCATCACCGCGAGCAGCTCGTTGGCGGTCACGCTCATGTGGTGAGCATCCGGGCGCGCGCCGCCGCGTCGGCCATGCGGGCCTCGCCGAAGAGGGCCAGGTAGGTGGAGTGATCCCGGGGCGCGTAGACGTAGCGGTCCAGATAGTCGGCCACGCCGCCGGCGCCACGTTGCTGGATGCCCTCGACGTAGGCGGTGAAGTGGTCGGGCTCGGCGTCGTAGGAGCCGTAGCACTCGTGCGGATAGGAGCCGTACGGCACGTGCGCGAGCGCGTCCACCAGGAAGCCCGGGATGACGGTGCGATCCGGATGCCGGCGGATCTCGTCCTCGGAGACGATCTCCTCGGCGGTCACCAGGACGGTGGACGCCGCGCGCGCGATGTCGGCGTCCATGTGCGGATAGCCGTCGATCTGACAGTTGCCGAGCCGGTCGGCGCGCTGCACGTGCAGGATCGCGATGTCCGGGAACAAGGCGGGCACCGCGTGGAGCGTTCGGCCGGTGTACGGGCATTCCACCGTCTTCGAGCCGCCTACGTCCATTAGGTCCGAGCCCAGCATGGTCAGCGAGGGCAGGAAGGGCACGCCCATGGCGGCGGCTCGATAGCGCAGGCCGAGGCCCAGGTGGCTCCACTCCTCGAACGTCACGCGTCCCGACTCCACGTACTCGCGCTGGATGCGCGAGAGACCCCACGGGAGCCCGATGCCCATCCAGGAGGTGACGATCTTGTCGACGGCGCCCGCGACTACGCCCCACTCGCCCTCGTAGCACATGAGGTTGCGCGAGAAGGCGAGCCCGCGGGGCCGGCGGCGCAGCAGCGCCCAGACCAGGGCCAGCGGGGTGCGCGAGTAGAGGCAGCCTCCGATGGCGAGATGGTCGCCGTCCTTGACCAGCGCGACCGCGTCCTCGAGAGAGCCGAGCTTGGGCCCGGCGGACTTGGCCTTGGCCTCGAGACGCAGGCGCGCGGCGTGGAAATCGTACTCGCGGGGGGCAATGGTCACGCGAGGATCTCCCAGGTCTTCTGATAGCGGTCCAGCTGCTCGACGGTGTGGGCGTCCAGGGGATGCTCACGCTCCGGGATTTCGACGTGCTTGGCCTCGCCGCAGAGTGGGGTGGTGAAGTACCGCTGACCGGTGTCGTTGATGATGGTCAGCACCGACGGCAATTCGGGGTGACGACGCCCCAGCTTCAGCGCGGCGGCCACGTTGCACCCGCTCGAGATGCCGCAGAAGATGCCCTCCTCGCGGGCCAGCCGCCGCGCGATGTCCACGCTCTCCTCGGTGGTGGTGGTGATGATGCCGGTCAGCAACGACACGTCGAGGTTGCGCGGCACGAAGCCATCCCCGATGCCCTCGATGCCGTGATGACCCCACGCTCGTCGGGAGAGTAGCGCGCACTCCGCCGGCTCGACCGCGTAGAGCTTGATCTGGGGGTCCCGACCGCGGAGGTAGCGGCCCACGCCGGTCAGGAGGCCGCCAGAGCCCTGCGAGTCCACGAAGGCGCCGATGCGGCCGCCCGACTGCTCCCAGATCTCGGGGCCGGTGCTGAGGATGTGGGCCTCGACGTTGTCGGGGTTGTCGAACTGCCCGGGCACCCAGTACCGGCCGGGCTTGGAATCGCGGATCTGTCGCAGCCGCTCGAGGGAGAGATCCACGTCGCTCTCGCCGCCCGGCGTGAAGACCAGCTCCGCCCCGTACGCGCGCATGATCTTCTTGCGCTCGTCGCTCATGCCCTCCGGCATGACGATCGTGCAGGGATAGCCCTTGACCGCCGACACCCAGGAGCAGGCGATTCCCGCGTTGCCGGTGGAGCACTCCAGTACCCGCATGCCAGGTTTCAGGTCGCCGCGCGCCTCCGCCCGCTCGAACATGTGCAGATAGATCCGGTCCTTGAGGCTGCCGGTGGCGCCGTACCACTCGACCTTCACGTAGATGGCCGGCTTGATGTCGCGGGTGATGCGGTTGAGCCGCACCAGGGGCGTGCGCCCGACCGCGGCGGCGATGGACGGCAGCGCCGCGTGGTAACGATCCCATTGCGTGCCGGTCTTCGGATCCATGATCGCTAGTCTCGCGCGGTCGGTGCGGCCACGCCGACGCCCCGCAGGAACTTGGTGAGCCGGTGCTGGCCGGAGGTGACCGGCTCGTAGCGCGGCGGGTTGTCCGGCCCACAGCAGCCGGGCAGGCACTCGATGATCGCGTCGTAGTTCGGCTGGAAGAAGAAGGGGATCGAGAGGCGCCGGTTGCCTCGCGCCGCCTCGCGCGGCGGGTTCACTACCCGGTGCATGGTCGAGATCCACCGGTCGTTGGTCCAGCGCTGCATGAGATCGCCGATGTTGCAGACGAAGGTGCCCGCGGGGGCGGTCACGTCTACCCATTCGCCCTGGCGGTTGCACACTTGCAGGCCCGGCACGTTCTCGGGCAGCAGGATGGTCACCGCCCCGTAGTCGGTGTGCGCGCCCGCGCGGATCTGCCCCGGCCGCGGCTCCTCGACCTGCTCCGGGTAGTGGTTGGCACGGATGCCGCTGATATGCCGATTGGTCGCATCGCGGAAGAAGCCGTCGGGCAAGCCGAGGGCCGCCGCGAAAATACGCATGATCTGGGCGGCCAGCGTCTCCATGGCCCGGTAGTACTCGCTCCACACCGCGCGGAACTCGGCCGGATAGGCCGGCCACAGGTTCGGCGCGAACGACGGGTAGGCCTCGGGCCGCCGATGATAGTCGTCGTCCGGCACGTCCACCGGGCCGATGGCGAAGAACTCCTTGAGATCGGTGGTCGTGGCATCGCCGCGGCTGTAGGAGAGGTTCTCGTCGCCCAGCGCGATGTAGCCGCGGCTCTGCTCGGGCGTCGGGCGCGCCACCGCCTGCTTCTGCGCGAGAGGCAGGTCGAAGAAGGCGCGCGACGTCTCGAGCATGCGCGTCACGAGGCGGTCCGGCACGGCGTGCCCGGCGATCGTGAAGAAGCCAATGTCGGAGCAGGCGGTGTCGACCGCGCGCGCTACCGCCGCGCGCTCAGCGGGCGAGCCCTCGCGGAACGGGGTCAGGTCGATCACCGGCACGGTGGTGAGCATCGCGGGCCGGCTACCGCTCGGCGCGTCGGGTGAACTCGAGCGCGTCCTGCAGGACGTGGTCGGCGTGGGCGCGGGCCAGCCGCTCGCCGCGCTCGCCGTCGCCCGATACCACCGCCTCGAAGAGCGCGCGGTGCTCGGCCACGCTCGACTCGACGCGCTCGGGCAGGTAGAGCGAGCGGAGGCGAAGCACCAAGATCTGCGCGTAGACGTTCTCGAGCAGGCGGGTGAGCGCCCGGTTGCCGGCGGTCCGGAGAACGCAGTCGTGGAAGTCGATGGCCGCGCGCGAGTAGCGCTCCATCTCGCATGCTGCCGCCGTCCGCTCCATTTCGGCCATCGTAGCCTCGAGGGCGGCGCGCGAATCTCCACCAAGGTTGCGGGCGGCCTGGCGAACCGCGAGCGCTTCCAGAGCCCCGCGCACCATGAAGAGGTCGCGGATCTGGTCCCCGCCGTAGTTGAGGACGAAGACCCCGTGGCGCGGCACCGTGTTCACCAGGCCCTCGCTCTCGAGACGGCGCATCGTGTCCCAGACCGGCGTGCGGCTCACGCCCAGGTCGCGGCAGATCTGCTCGACGTTCAGCTTGGAGCCGGGCGGGAAGACCTGGCTCAGGATGAGGTCGCGGACGGTCCGGTACACGCGCTCGCCGAGGCTCTCGTGCAGCAAAGGCGCGATCGGCGCGCGCGGCGTGCTCGCTCTCACCGGTGGCATGGAGCCGTATTCTTGGCGCGCCCGCGAGGGATGTCAACCCGGTTTTCATTTGACACGTGACATGAAATGTACGATAAGTGCGCCGAAGATCACCGCGGCGCGGCGGTGGCGCCCCAAACCGGTCCACCTCACAGGAGGTCCAGGCATGAAGCGAGCAATGCGATCTGTTTCCGTTGCCCTGGCCGTCGTGGCGGCCGCGCTCGTCCCGTCCGCGCACGCGCAGGACGCGGTGAAGATCGGCGTGATCGAGCCGCTCTCCGGTCCGGTGGCCGCCTCCGGCAACTACGTGCGCATGGGCGCCGAGATCGCGCGGGACTGGATCAACGCCAAGGGCGGCGTGCTCGGCGGCAAGATCGACCTCCTGATCGAGGACAACAAGTCGGACCCGAAGGAAGCTGCCACCGCCGCCGAGAAGCTGATCGTGCGCGACAAGGTGCCGGTCATCATGGGCGCGTGGGGCAGTTCGATGACGCTGGCGGCGATGCCGAAGCTCGAGGAATACGGCGTGCCGATGATAGTGGAGACGTCCAGCGCCGCGAGCATCACCAAGCGCGGCAACCCCTGGATCTTCCGCATCAGTCCACCTAGTGAGATGGAGGCGCTCGGCCTCGAGAAGTATCTGAAGGAATTCGGGATCAAGCAGGCCGACTTCCTCGCGGTCAATACCGATTGGGGCCGTGGGTCGGTCACCGCGTTCGGCGATCTCCTGAAGCGCTCGGGAGCAGCGGTGGGCGCCGTCGAGTACATGGACCAGGCCGCCACGGACATGAACGCGCAGATCACCAAGGTGAAGGCGGGCTCGGCCGACACGCTCTTCCTCACCACCAGCGTCGAGCAGATCACCCTCGTGCTGAAGCAAGCCCAGGAGCAGCGTCTGAGCCGCAAGGTCATCACTACCGGCGGCAGCTCCTCCCCGAGCCAGCTGATCAAACAGGCGGGCGCCGCCGCCGAGGGCACCTACCACATTCTCTTCTTCCTGCCCTGGTTCCCGGAGGCAATGCCGGACGGTAAGCTGGCCAAGGCATTCGTCGACGAGTGGGCCAAGCGCGGCCATCCCTTCGAAGGGTTGACCGAGGGGTTCCGCGGTCACGATGGCGTGCTGACCGCGGTCGAAGGCATCCGGATTGCGGGCAAGGCGGAGCCGAAGGCGGTGCAGGCCGCGCTCTGGCAGGTCAACGTGATGGGGCTCAACGGACCCATCAAGTTCGAGAAGGACGGGCCCGCGGGCAAGGAGAGCGGCCAGAGCAAGCCGAGCATCTTCATCGTCCAGGTGAAGGACGGAAAGATCGCGCTGCCCGCGTTCGCGGCGAAGAAGTAGCGAGACCGGCGACCACGGGCGCTTGGACCAGCTTCTCCAGCACCTGCTGAACGGGCTGCTGCTGGGCGCCACCTACAGCCTACTCGGGATCGGGCTCACCCTGGTCTTCGGGCTGATGAACGTGGTGAATTTCGCCCACGGCGAGTTCTACACGCTGGGGGCATACGCCACCTTCGCGGCCCTCATGCTGAGCTCGGTGGACTTCTTCCTGGCCATCCCCATCGCCATCGTGATCGGCGCTCTCGCGGGCGCGGTCTGCGAGCGGTGTCTGCTGCGGCCCATGCGCGGGCAATCCATCGACACGGTCATGCTGGTGATGATCGCGGTGTGGATCGCCATGCAGAACGCCGAGCTGCTGGGCTGGGGCGGGGTGGCCAAGAGCGTGCCGACCCCGTTTCCCACCCAGCCGCTGGTGCTGGGTCCGGTGTCGGTGGCCCCGCTGCGCATCTTCGTGTTCGTGGTGTCTGGCGCGCTCATCCTGGGCGCACACCTGCTCCTGGCCCGCACGAAGCTCGGCCGCGCCATGCGGGCGACCTTCCAGGACCGCGAGACCGCCGCGCTGATGGGGGTGAGCATCGAGCGCATCCACACCATCACCTTCGCCTTCGGCGCGGGCCTCGCCGCGGCCGCGGGCGCGCTGCTCGGGCCCGTGTTCTTGCTCTATCCCTCGATGGGCGATCTGGCTTCGCTCAAGGCCTTCTCGGTGGTGATCCTGGGTGGGCTCGGCAACTTCGCGGGCGCCGCGCTAGGCGGGCTCGTGCTCGGTGTCGCCGAGGAGCTGGGCGCCGGTTACGTCTCCTCCGGCTATCGCGACGCGGTGGGATTCCTGATGATCGTCGCGGTGCTGCTGCTACGCCCGTCCGGCTTGTTCGCCCGCGCGGAGCGGGTGGGATGACGCGAATCGGCGGGCTCCTCGTGCTGGTCGTGATCGCGACCGCGCCACTCTGGGTGTGGAACCCGTACCACCTGCACACGCTGATCATGGCCGGCATCTTCGCGGTGCTCGCCCTGAGCCTCAACCTGCTGCTGGGCTACACGGGGCAGCTCTCCCTTGGCCACGCCGCGTTCTTCGGCATCGGAGCCTACGCCACGGGCCTGCTCACCGTGAAGCTGGAATGGTCGCCGTGGATCGGGCTCCTCGCCTCGGCGGTGCTGCCGGCGGCGACCGGCTACGCGATCGGACGGCTCGCGCTCAAGCTGCGCGGCGCCTACTTCGTGCTCCTCACCATCTCGTTCGCCGGCTGCGTGTCGCTGGTGAGCGTCAACTGGATGGATCTGACCAACGGCCCGCTCGGCATCCCGGGGGTGCCGCCGGTGGAGATCGCGCTGCCCGGTCTGCCCCCGCTCTCGCTGCGCACCAAGGTCGCGTACTACTACCTCGTGCTCGCCTCGGTGGCGCTGGCCTACCTGGTGTGCTTGGCCCTGATCCGGTCGCGCGTCGGCCGGGCCCTGGTGGCCCTGCGCGAGAACGAAACGCTGGCCGCCTCGGTGGGCATCGACGCCACCCACTACCTGGTGCTGGCCGCGCTCATCAGCGCGGGGATGGCGGGCTTCGCGGGCGGTCTCTACGCGCACTACACGCGCTTCGTGAGCCCCGAGGTGTTCCTGTTCACTTACACGGTGACCATGGTCATCATGGTGGTCGCGGGCGGGAAGGGGACACTGGCCGGGCCCGTGGTCGGCGCGGTGCTCTTCACGGTGCTGCCGGAGGCGCTGCGCGCCGCCACGTCGTGGCAGTGGCAGATGCTGCTCTACGGCGTGCTGCTGCTCGTCGTGCTCTTCTGCATGCCGGAAGGCATCGTGCCGACCCTTCGGGCGGCCCGGCCCACGCTGCGACGCCGCTGGAGAACTTCGTGACGCTCGAGGCCCGCGATGTCACCGTGCGGTTCGGCGGTGTCGCCGCGCTGGCCGGCGTGAGCTTCACCGTCGCCACCGGCACCGTCACGAGCCTCATCGGCCCCAACGGCGCCGGCAAGACCACCGCGTTCAACGTGATCACCGGCTTCCAGCGTCCGACCCAGGGCATCGTGAGCCACGACGGCCAGGCGATCACCGGATGGCGTCCGCATCGCATCGCGGCCCGCGGGCTCGTGCGCACCTTCCAGAAGACCAGCCTGTTCCCGGGACTGACTGTCCGAGAGAACGTCCTGATTGGGTTGCACCTGCAGGGGCGGGTGGGCGTCGTCGCCGCGCTCGCGACCCGGGGCCGGGTCCGCGAAGAGGAGCAGCGCCTCGGCGAGGAGGCCGATCGGGTGATCGACTTCGTGGGGCTGGGCGCGCGCCGTCACGAGGCGGCGCCGGCCCTCTCCTACGGCGATCAGCGCCGGCTCGAGCTGGCCGTCGCGCTGGCCGCGAAGCCACGGCTCCTCCTCCTGGACGAGCCCGCCTCCGGCATGACCGCGTCGGAGAAGCTGTCGGTGGCCGCGCTCATCGCGAAGATCCGCGAGCAGGGGATCACGGTGTTCCTGGTCGAGCATGACATGCGGCTGGTGATGGGCATCTCGGATCGCGTGCTCGTGCTGAACTACGGACGGCTGATCGCGGATGGGGATCCCGCGGCGGTCCAGCGGGATCCCGAGGTCATCCGCGCGTACCTCGGATCGGGAGCCCATGCTCACGCTTGAGGACGTCGGCGTGCGCTACGAGCGCACCAGCGCGCTGGACGGCGTCAGCCTCACGGTCGGCGCGGCCGAGTTCGTGTGTCTCATCGGAGCCAACGGGGCAGGCAAGACGACGACGCTCAAGGCGATCTCCGGCCTCGTGCGGGCCGCGGCCGGGCGGATCGTGTTCGACGGACGCGAGATCCAGCGCCTGGCGCCGCAGGAGATCCTGCGCCGGGGGATCGCGCATTGCCCAGAGGGCCGCCGCGTGTTCCCGTACATGACCGTCGAGGAGAACCTCCAGATGGGCGCCTACGTGCGCACCGATGCCACGGCCGTCGCGCGGGATCGGGAGCGCGTGTTCGCGCATTTCCCGATCCTCGCCGAGCGCCGCCGGCAGCCGGCGGGCACGCTGTCCGGGGGCGAGCAGCAGATGCTCGCGATCGGCCGCTGCCTCATGACGCGGCCCCGGCTCATCCTGTTCGACGAGCCGTCACTGGGACTGGCGCCGACCGTCACCGAGTCCGTCTTCCAGATCATCGCAGGCATCCAGCGGGAGGGCACGACCGTGCTGATGGTGGAGCAGAATGCCTACATGGCCCTGCAGCTGGCCGGCCGCGCCTACGTCATGGAGACCGGCCGCATCACGCTGGAGGGCCCGGCCCGCGACCTCATGAACAACGACCGCGTCAAGCACGCGTACCTGGGCGGCTAGCCATGGGCGCCAAGTATTTCGGTGCCTCCGTGCGCCGCAAGGAAGACCCGCGCTACCTGCGGGGCGAAGGCCGCTACGTGGACGACATCAAGCTTCCCGGGATGCTCCACGCCGCGTTCGTGCGCAGCCCGTACGCGCACGCGCGCATCACCGGGATCCGCACCGAGGCGGCGCGGCGGCTGCCCGGCGTCGCCCACGTGTTCGCCTTCGCGGATCTCGAGCGCTGGATGAAGCCGCTGCCGCTCTTCGGCGCGATCCCGCCCGGCCTGGCCGCGCGGGTGAAGGTGACGATGAGACAGGTCGGCCAGCTGGCGATGTGCCGGGACGAGGTGCGTCACGTGGGCGAGATCATCGCCATGGTGCTGGCGTCGAGCCGGGCGGTGGCTGAGGACGGCTGCGAGCGGGTGGAGGTGGACTACGAGCCGCTCCCGGTCCTGGCCGACGTGGTGGCGGCCGGCGAGCCCGGCGCGTCGGTGCTCTATCCTGAGTGGGGCGACAACGTCGCGCTCGCCTTCAAGACCGGCTTCGGCGACGTCGAGGCTGCGCTGCGCGAGGCCGATGCGCGGGTGCGGGAGCGCTTCGTCATCCCAAGATACGTGGGCATGCCGATCGAGACGCGCGGGGTGGTCGCGCAGTGGGATCCGCGCGACGGCAGCCTCACCACCTGGAACGGCACTCAGGTCGTGCACTTCGTCCAGCAGGGCCTGGTGGCCGCGCTCGGGCTGCCCCCGAGCCGCGTTCGCGTCATCGCCCCCGACGTCGGCGGCGGCTTCGGCACCAAGGCCAACGGCTACGCGGAGGACTTGCTGATCCCCGCCGCGGCCATCGTCTCGCGCCGGCCGGTGAAGTGGACCGAGGATCGGCGCGAGCACATGATGGGCTCCGCGCACGCTCGCGCGCAGGTGCACGACATCGAGATCGCGGCCCGGCGAGACGGCACCATGCTGGCGGTGCGCGACCGTATCTGGGTCGACCTCGGCGCCTACAATTCCTGGGGCATCGTGCTGCCGTACAACACGGTCGCCCACCTGCTCGGCCCGCATCGCGTGCCCAATCTGGACGTCGAGTGCCGGGGCATCGTGACCACCAAGACGCCGAACGCGCCGTATCGCGGCGCCGGCCGTCCCGAGACCGTCTTCGCCATGGACCGCATCGTGGACTGCCTCGCCCGCGAGCTGCGCATGGACCCGGCCGAGCTGAGGCGTCGCAACTACCTCTCCCAGGCCGACATGCCGTACGAGATCGACATCCCGTACCGCGACGGCAACCCGCTGGTTTACGACAGCGGCGACTGCAAGGCCTCGCTCGAGGACGCGCTGCGCGCGGTGGGCTACGAGGGGCTGCGCACCGAGCAGGCGCGACTCCGCGAGCGCGGCATCTACCGCGGCATCGGCCTCTCCGGCTACGTGGAGGGCACCGCGATCGGGCCGTACGAGGGGGCGACGGTGAGGCTCGACGCCTCCGGGCACGCCACGGTCGCCACTGGCGCGTGCAGCCAGGGCCAGGGGCACGAGACGTCGTTCGCGCAGATCGCGGCGGATGCCCTGGGCATCCCGCTCGAGTGGGTGACCGTCGTGGGCGGCGACACCGCGGCCATTCCCTTCGGCGTCGGCACGTTCGCCTCGCGCAGCGCGGTGAACGCGGGCAGCTCCATCCACGAGGCGGCGGACCGCGTGCGCGAGAAGATCGTCACCGCGGCGGCCGCGCTGCTCGAGGCCGCGCCGGCCGACATCGAGGTGGCCGACGGCATGGTCTCAGTGCGTGGAGCGCCAGCCTCGGCCGCCCCGCTGGCGAGCGTGATTTGGGCCGCGATCCCCACCTTCGCCAAGCCCGGTGTGGTGCCGCCCGACTTCGAGGCGACGGTCTATCACCACCAGCCCACCGTCACCTACACGAACGCGGTGCACGTTGCAGTGGTGGACGTGGATCCGGGCACCGGCGCGGTGAAGCTGCTCCGTTACCTAGTGGCCCACGACTGCGGCAAGCTCATCAATCCGGTGATCGTCGAGGGCCAGATCCACGGCGGCGTCGCCCAGGGAGTGGGCGGCGGGCTGCTCGAGGAGATGGTCTACGACGAGCAGGCCCAGCTCCTGACCGGCACGTTCATGGACTACCTGGTGCCAACCGCGATGGAGTTACCCGCCATCGAGACCGTCCATCTCGAATACCCGTCACCGCGCAACCCGCTCGGCATCAAGGGAATCGGGGAGGGCGGCGCGATCTCACCGCCGGCCGCCATCGCGAACGCGGTCGAGGACGCGCTATCACCCTGGGGCGTGCGGGTCACGCGCACGCCGCTCGGCCCATCAGTCGTGCTCGGGCTGCTGGAGCAGGCCGGAGCGAAGCCGGTATGAAGCCCGCGCCCTTCGAGTACGTGGCGCCGGCCACCCTGGACGATGCGGTCGGCGCGCTCGCCGGCGAGGGCGGAGACGCCAAGGTCCTGGCCGGCGGCCAGAGCCTGATCCCGATGCTCGCGCTGCGGCTCGCGCGGCCGACGCTGCTGGTCGACATCAACCACATCGCGGGCCTCGACGGCCTTCGCGAGTCGGCGGCCGCGCTCGAGGTCGGCGCGCTCGTGCGACAGCGCGATCTCGAGCGCTGGGCGGCCTCACGCTCGAGCCTCTTTACCGAGGTGCTGCGCCACGTCGCCCACCCGCCCATCCGCAACCGCGGCACCGTGGTCGGCAACGTGGTCCACGCCGATCCCGCGTCGGAGTTGCCCGCCCTGCTGCTCTGCCTCGAGGGCGTCGTGGTCGCGCGTGGGCCGCGTGGCGAGCGCACCGTCACGGCCGATCAACTCTATCGGGCTCCGCTCACGACGTCACTAGCCGCGGACGAGGTCGCCACCTCGGTGCGCTTCACGCTGCCGCCGGCCGGGGCCGGCTGGGGCTTCGCGGAGGTCTCGCGGCGGCATGGGGACTTCGCCCTCGTGGGCGCGGTCGCGGTGCTGGCCCGCGACGCCGGCGGGCCGGTTTCGCGCGCGCGCCTGGCCTTCCTCGGCGCCGGCGGCACGCCGGTGCGGGGCGTGGCCGCAGAGCGGATCCTCGAGGGCAACGAGCCGACTCCGGCCCGGCTCGGCGAAGCCGCCCGAGCGGCTGCCGCCGCGCTGTCGCCCGACGACGACATCCACGCGACCGCGACCTATCGCCGGCGGGTTGCCGCGACGCTGGCCCAGCGCACCCTCGCCGCCGCGCTGGCGCGGTGTGGGAGCGGCGCATGACCCGGAAGATCCGGCTGACCGTGAACGGCCAGGAGCACGAGCGCGCCGTCGAGCCGCGCACCACACTGGCCGACTTCCTGAGAGAAGACCTCGAGCTGACCGGCACCCACGTCGGCTGCGAGCACGGCGTGTGCGGCGCCTGCACGGTGCTGCTCGACGACGAGCCGGTGCGCTCGTGCCTCATGCTCGCGGTCCAGGCGGACTCGCGGCGCATCACGACCATCGAAGGTGTCGCGCCGGCCGAGGGGCTCGATCCGATCCAGGAGGCCTTCTGGGCCAAGCACGGCCTACAGTGCGGCTACTGTACGCCGGGCATCATCATGAGCGCCCGCGCCTTCCTCCGCGAGCACCCCACCCCCTCGGCCGAGGACATCCGGGAGATGCTAGCCGGGCACCTGTGCCGCTGCACCGGCTACCACTTCATCGTCGAGGCGATCGAGGCAGCGGCCCAAGCCCTCAGGTCGTCTGGACCCGGACGGGCGTCCTAGTTCACGGGCCCCTGGCTCGGTGAACTCAGCGACGGCGTTCTACCGCACCAGAGCGCGCAGTCGGTCCAGGGCGTCGGGGCCCTCGAAGTGCAGGGTTCGCAGGCCGATGCGCGCGGCGCCCTCGATGTTGTCGGCGCGATCGTCGACGAAGAGGACCTGGGGCGGCCCAAGGCCGAGCCGATCCAGGCAGTAGCGATAGATATGTGGATCGGGCTTGGACAGGCCGACCTCGCAGGAGATGACCACCGCGTCGAAGAGGTGGTCGATCCGACGGTCCCTTCGTAGTCTGGCCATCACCTCGGGACCGCTGTTGGACAGGAATGCGGTGCGGCCGCCCCGGGCTCGGAAGTCCGCGGCGAGCGTCCACACGTCGTCGTCATAGTGGAGCCACGACGCGACATCCTGCTCGATCAGCCACGCCCGGTCAACTGCGTCGGACGCCCGATCGGAGCCGACCGTGGCGAGCACGCGTTGCCAGTACTCGCTCACCGGCAGGCCCGCGTCGTACGCGTGCCGATGTTGCCAATAGGCGGCCCGGAACGTCTCCGCCGTCGTGCCGATGCGTGCTGCTGCAGGGCCGAACCAGCGCTGGTCCTGGGGGCGGCTCAGGACGTTGCCGTAGTCCAGGATCAGGCCGGCCGGACGCGTCATCGGCCCGATACTACGCGAAGACGCGTCCGGCCCGTTCGGTTCCGGTGATCTACCGCACCATGATGCCGCCGAAGGTGCCGTAGCCGTCCTGCCCGTAGCCGGTGCTGAAGCCGCCGGCGCAGGGGCCCACCACCTTCCAGCTGCCCGGCGACGTCATCGCGCGAAGCTCGCCCGCGATGCACATCGTCGCCATCGAGCGAGGCTGGCCGCCCGGATCCCGCAGCGGCGGAGGCGGCACCATGTTCCGATACTGGATGAGGCCGGCCTCCGCGTTGACGAGCCGCTCGATGGCCTCCCAGCGTCGCGCCTGCCGGATCTGGTCCTCGCTGAGGGCCGGCTTGCCGATCCCAACCGGGCCGATCCACTCGGCCGCGTCGCGATACGCGGTGGGGATGTCGATCTTGTACTGGGTGACCTTCGTCACGCCACGGTCGTCGGTGTATCTCCACTGTGCGTCAGCTTGCCCGGCCAGGAGCAGAAGGCCCGCGCCGAGCCCAACCGTCATCGCAAATCGCTTCATATCCTCTCCCTCTGAGGGTCGTGTCGACCCGGAACTGTGAAGCGTGCTGACGGCTACAGAGGCAAGAGCCACGCCACCGTTCCGGCCTTGGTGAATCGCCGCATTACACCGCGATCCGCAATCCTTGCGCCGGGGCGTCTTTCCTAGGACCAGAAGCGAATTTCCCATGTTGGCAACTGAGCCGACGCTGGGAGGGCGCATGCTAGGATGCGGCGACCGAACCTTTTCACAGGGGGCGTGAGACGTGCCGACGCAAGACGAGATCCTGGTGACGCGCGACGGGCCGGTGATGATCCTCACTTTCAATCGCCCCGAGGCGCACAACGCGCTCACCTGGAACATGTACGACCGGCTCTACGAGACGTGTGAAGAAGTCGACCGCGACGACTCCGTACGCGTACTGGTGCTGCGGGGCGCCGGCGGGAAGGCCTTCGTGGCGGGCACCGACATCAGCCAGTTCCAGGCATTCGAGCGGGCCGAGGACGGCATCGCGTACGAGCGACACGGCGACCGGCGCATGGCGCGTCTCGAGGCGGTGCGCAAGCCGGTGATCGCGCAGGTCCAGGGCTTCGCGGTGGGCGGCGGCTTCCGCATCACCGCGTGCTGCGACCTCCGCATCGCCACGCCGGAATCTCGCTTCGGCGCGCCGATCGCCCGCACACTGGGCAACTGCCTGTCCATGGCGGCCTACGCCCGCTTCGTCGACATGTTCGGGCCGTCGCGAGTGAAGGAATTGCTGTTCACCGCGCGGCTGCTCACCGCGGAGGAGGCGCACGCGGCCGGGTACGTGCAGGAGATCGTGCCGGCGGATCAGATCGAAGCGCGGGTGACCGCACTGGCGCGGCAGATCGCCGACCATGCGCCGATCACACTCTGGGTCACCAAGGAATCGATCCGCAGGCTGTCCGCGAGCCGGACGCTACCCGACGACGAGGACCTGATCGCGGCCACGTACACCAGCGCCGATTTCCGGGAGGGCGTGAGCGCGTTCCTCGACAAGCGCCAGGCGCAGTGGACCGGCCGGTGAAGGCGGCGCGATGATCCGCGGTGTGCCCGGCCGCACCCCGCGGGTCCACCCGGAGGCCTACGTGGATCCGGCCGCCCAGGTCATCGGCGACGTGACGATCGAGGCGGGCGCCAGCGTGTGGCCCTTCACGGTGCTGCGCGGCGACCAGGACAACTACGTCAAGCTCGGCCGCAACTCCAACGTGCAGGACAACTCGGTCCTCCACGTCACTCCAGAGTTCCCGTGCATCGTCGGCGACAACGTCACGATCGGCCACCGGTCGGTGGTCCACGCCTGCACCGTGATGAGCAACTGCCGCATCGGCATCGGCGCAGTGGTGCTGACCGGCGCGGTGGTGGAGGAGGGGGCGCAGGTTGGCGCGGGCGCGCTGGTGCCGCCGGGCAAAGTGGTGCCGGGGGGCTGGCTCGTCATGGGCGTACCGGCCAAGCCGGTGCGCAAGATGAGCCAGGACGAGCTGGACGACATCCTGCGCAACGCCGTCGAGTACCTCGAGCTCTGGCACCGCGACTACCGGGGTCAGGCCTTTCATCCTGACGTGTCGGACGCGAACCCCGAGACGACGTAGGCGTGTAGGACCCCCGATCAGGGAGCGCCCGGGGTGGCTCCGAGATCGCGCGCGGTCTTGAGATCGGCGGACTGATCGCGCAGGATCGTGGGGCTCATCACGATCTCTTCGATCACGGTGCGCGCGGGCAGGGTCACGCACAGCATGATGGCGCGCGCCACGTCCTCGGCCTGCATCATGGTGGCGCGGGCTCGGTCGTCGGGCACCAGCGGCCGGTTGTCGAGGATCGGCGTGTCCACCTCGGCCGGCATGATCGTGGTGGCGCGGATGCCCTTCTCGCGCAGCACGGTGTGCACGTGGCCCATCAGGTTGCGGACGCCGGCCTTGGCGGCCCCGTACGGCGCGCCGCCGATCAGGCCCGGCTTCAGCGCGGCGAGCGAGCTGACCGTGATGATGGTGCCGCCGCCCCGCGCGATCATGCTCGGCAGCACGGCCTGGGTGAGGGCGTAGACGCCGGTCAGGTTCACGCCGATCACGCTATCCCACTCCTCCTGCGCCACCCAGCGGACGTTGCGGGCCTTGCTGGAGTAACCCGCGTTGTTCACCAGCACGTCCACGCGGCCGTATTGGGCCACCGTCCATTCGGCGAGCGCCCGCGCCTCCGCGGGCCGCGCCACGTCGCACACGCGGGCCGCCGCGCGCCCGCCGGCCGCCGTGATCTCGCCGGCCACCGCCTCGATCGGCGCCTTGCGGCGGCCCGACACCACTACCAGAGCGCCCTCGGCCGCCAGCATCAGGGCCGCCGAGCGGCCGATGCCGGTCCCGCCGCCCGTCATGATTACCACCTGTCCGTCGAGGACTCCCATGGCCCCTCCTTCTGTGATCTCGGCGCGGCTCCTCAGCGCCACGCCCAGACCGGCTGTTCGAAATGGTCTACGCGCGTGGGCCGCCCGTGGACGACGACCTCGCGCATCTGGTACAGCACCGCCGCGGTGGGCGCGTGAATGAGCGTGCCGAGCAGCGGAAGCTGGATCACCGGCCGGTCGCTTTCCGGGATGCTGATCAGCCGCGGCACGTCCGGCCCTTCCAGCTCGTCGAGCGGTACCCGATAGATCCGGGCGACCTCGTGCGGGTTGGGCACCAGCTCGTGGTCGGGCTCGGCCCACACCACCACCGGGGTGATGATGAAGCCGGAGCGGGTGCCGTAGTCGTCGAGCATGCCGAGCACGGTGCTCTCGTCGAGGGTCAGGCCGACCTCCTCCTGCAGCTCGCGCAGGGCCGCGCGCTCGGCGGTCTCACCGGCATCGACCCGTCCGCCCGGCAGCGCCCACTGACCGGTGTGCCGTCGCAGCGTGGCGGCCCGCCGGGTGATGAGGAAGCAGGCGCGGCCTTCCTCGTCGGGCAGCAGCACCTGCGCGACCGCGGCGCGCTGCCGGCCGTCGTCGGGCAGGGCGCGCCGCTCGAAGGCCGCCAGGTTGGCGCGCGCCCGGTCGAGCAGCGCGCCGTCCAGCCGCGCCGGCACTAGTAGGCCGGCAGCTTCCCCGCCTTGGTGCCGGTCTTGCGGACGACGCCGACTTCCTCGGCGGCTTTGGCCGCCATGTGCCGGCTGTCGCTGGCCAGGGTCACGAACTGATAGCCCTCCGCGATCATCTTGAGCGCGTAGGTCGCGGTCGCGTTGTGGATGCCCGCCACCACGTTGTGCCGCTTGCAGGCCGCCGCGATCTTCTTCTGCGCGTCCACCACCGGTGGGTCGGTCTGGTCGAGGCGAGGCTTGAGGCCCATGGCCAGGCTCAGGTCCGACGGGCCCACATAGATGGCATCCACTCCGTCGACGCTCAGGATGTCGTCGAGGTTCTTGAGCGCCTCCGCGGTCTCGATCATCGGCATCACGATGGTCTCGACGTTGGCGTGATCGCCGTAGTCGCCGCCCGCGTAGAGCGAGGCGCGCACCGGCCCCCAGCTGCGGTAGCCGCGCGGCGGATACTTGCACGCCCGCACCATCGCCTCCGCCTCCTGCGGGGTGTTGATCATCGGGCAGATGACGCCGTAGGCGCCCGCGTCGAGGATCTTCATGAGGCGCGCCGGGTCGTTCCACGGCACCCGGGCCAGCGGCACCACGCCCAGGGTCGAGATGCCCTGCAGCATGCTGACCGCCACCTGGTAGTCCACCACCCCGTGCTGCATGTCGATGGTGAGCGAGTCGAAGCCTTGGTGCGCCATCACCTCGGCCGAGAAGCCACTCGGGATGGACAGCCAGCCGTTGACCACCGCTTCGCCGCGGGCCCAGATCTTCTTCAGCGCGTTCTCTCTCACGATGATTCTCCGTTCTGGCTAGATGACCTTGTCGTTGCGAAGGGACGCGATGTCGGCGGTGGAGTAGCCGAGCTCGGTGAGGATCTCGTCGTTGTGCTCGCCGGTATCGGGAGCGGGCGTGCGCACTCCGCCCGGAGTGCGGGACAGCGTCACCGGTGGCGCCTGCAGCGAGAGCTCGCCGAGCGCCGGGTGCGTCACCGGCACCGCCATCTTCAGGTGCCGGATCTGCTCGTTCTCGTAGACCTGCTGGACGTCCAGGATCGGTCCCGAGGGCACGCCCTTGGCGTTGAGCAATTCCACCCACTCCTGGGTCGTGCGCTTGCCGAAGGCCTTTTCGAGCTCGACGGCGAGGGCCTTGCGGTTCTTCGACCGATCCGGTGCGGTGCGGAAGCGCGGGTCGTCCAGCAGCGGCTCGGTACCGAGCGTCTCGCAGAGCCGCCGGAACATGTGCTGGCCCGAGGCCGCAATGTTGAGGTGGCCGTCCGCGGTCTTGAAGACGCCGGTCGGGATCGCGGTGGGATGGTCGTTGCCGGCCTGCGGCGGGATCTCCTTGCCGATCAGCCAGCGGGCGGCCTGGAAGTCGAGCATCGTGACCATCGCCTGGAGCAGCGAGGTGTGCACCCACTGGCCTTTCCCCGAGCGCTCGCGCTCGAGCAGGGCCACCAGGATGCCCTGGGCCAGGAAGATGCCGGCGGTCAAATCGGCCACCGGGATGCCCACGCGGACCGGTCCCTGGCCGGGCAGCCCGGTGATGGACATGAGCCCGCCCATGCCCTGGGCGATCTGGTCGTAACCG
>DATFWA010000154.1:0-16181 GCA_035259825.1 Candidatus Methylomirabilota bacterium
TGACCCTCCCGCGGACCCTCGGTGTCGACCACCGCCTCGACGCGCAGGTCCTCGCGCTTGGCGTGCGCGGCCACGAAGTTGCGCAGCCAGCGGGCCACCTCATCGTAGTCACCGCCTGAGAACATGGTCGCTCCCTAGCACTCGTTGAAGCCGCAGGAGAGACACTTCTTGCAGCCTTCCTCGTAGACCAGCGTGGCCTGGCCACACTCGCGGCAGAGGTCGCCGACGCGGCGCAACCGAACCGCCCCCTCGGCCTGGGCGCTCTCGCCGCGCGGGACCCCGATGTGCTCGGCGAGCGTGCGCGCGAGCGCGTCCGGGAGCGAGAGCACCTTGGCGGCGCCGAAGCCGGTGGGCTGCCCGCCGCCGATGCGCGACAGCTGGCTGATGGCCTCCTCGAGCCGGCGGCGCGGGGTGAGCGGCGACGGCAGGCGCAGCACCAGCGACACCAGCCGGCCCAGCGCCTCCGCCACCGCCATGGTGTCGGACCCCGCCTTGCCCACCTGCACGAAGACCTCGAAGGGCTCGCCGCCGCCGCTGTCGTTGACGGTGATGAAGGCGGTGCCGATCGGCGTCTCCATCCGGTACGTCGCGCCGGTGAGGCTGTGCGGACGCGGCTTGACCCCGCGCTGCGCGGTGTCCGGAACGTGGCCCTCGCCGCGCAGGCCGACGTTGAGCACCTGCCGGCCCTTGGAGCCGTCACGGAAGATCGTGATGCCGAGGCAGCCCAGATCCCACGCGAGCCGGTAGGCCGCGGCCACGTCCTCCTCGGTCGCGCTCTCCGGCAGGTTGATCGTCTTCGACACGCCGTTGTCGGTGTGCTTCTGGAACACAGCCTGGTGCCGCACGTGCCAGACCGCGTCGATCTCGTGCGCGGTCTTGAAGACCTCGCGCGCGGCTTCCGGGACCCCCGGGACCTCGGCGAGCGAGCCGAGGCGGGCCACTTCGGCCATGAGCCCTTCGGAGTGAAAACCCTGGTGGCGCGCCAGCCGTTCGAACGTCTCGCTGAAGAACGGCAGCACGCGCTCGCCATCCGGTCCTTTCACCCGGTGCTCGAACGCGAGCGCGAAGACCGGCTCGATGCCCGACGAGCAGCCGGCGATCATCGAGATGGTGCCGGTGGGCGCGATGGTGGTCACGGTGGCGTTGCGCTGCGGGCGGCCCTGATGATAGATCGAGCGGCTCCAGTGCGGGAACGGCCCGCGCTCCTCGGCCAGGCGGATGGACTGGTCGTGTCCCTTCTCGCGGATGAATCCCATCAGCCGCTCGGCGAGCTCGAGGGCCTCCTCGCTGTCGTAGGGAACGCCGAGGGTGAAGAGCAGATCCGCCCAGCCCATGATCCCGAGGCCGACGCGGCGATTGGCCTTCACCATCTCGTCGACCTGCGGCAGCGGATACGGATTGACCTCGATGACGTCGTCGAGGAAGCGCACCGCCAGGCGCACCACCCGCTCCAGCTCGCTCCAGTCGATCTCCCAGCGTCCCGACCGCTCGACCGCGAACTTCGCCACGTTCACCGAGCCGAGGTTGCACGCGTCGTTCGGCAAGAGCGGCTGCTCGCCGCAAGGGTTGGTGGCTTCGATCAGGCCGAGGTCGGGCGTCGGATTGGCCGGACTGCGATTGATGCGATCGACGAAGATCATGCCGGGGTCGCCGGTTCGCCACGCCGCGCGCACGATGCGGGCGAACACATCACGCGCGCGGAGACGACCGGTCACCTGACCGGTGCGCGGGTTGATGAGGTCGTACTCTCGGTCCGTCGCGAGCGCCTCCATGAAGGTGTCGGTGGCCGCGACCGAGATGTTGAAGTTGGTGATCCCGCCGTCGAGCTTGCACTCGATGAACTCGAGGATGTCCGGGTGGTCGACGCGCAGGATTCCCATGTTCGCGCCGCGACGCGCCCCCCCCTGCTTGACCGCCTCGGTGGCCGCGTTGAACACGCGCAGAAACGAGACCGGCCCCGAGGCCCGGCCGCCGGTGGAGTGCACCACGTCGTCCTTGGGGCGCAGCCGCGAGAACGCGAAGCCGGTGCCGCCCCCCGACTGCTGGATGATGGCGGCCGCCTTCACCGACTCGAAGATCTCCTCCATCGAGTCCCCGACCGGGAGCACGTAGCACGCCGAGTACTGCAGCGCGTTCTGCTTGCCCGCGTTCATCAGCGTGGGCGAGTTGGGCAGGAAGTAGCCGTCGACCATCATGTCGTAGAAGGCGGTGGCCACTTCCGAGACCGCGGCCTCGCTGCGCCCAAACCGGGCCTCCGCCTTCGCGATGGCGAGGGCCACGCGCCAGCACATCTCCTCGGGGGTCTCGCGCACCTCGCCGTTCTCGCGCGCGAGGTAACGCTCGCGAAGCACACGAAGGGCCGGCTCCGACCAGCGCCCCGTCCTCGGTGGCCGCGCCTCATCGAGCGCGACCTTTTTTCCGACGTCCTTCCGATCCACCCCGGACCCTCCTTCATCGGCCCCAACCGGACGCGGCTGAATACCTCAGGTGGTAGGCCCCGTCCAAGCGACACCTGTACGTGGGGTACGTGCCAGACTATCTCATACAACATACCCCCAAGCAAATCGCTGAGGATTCAGCGACTTCCACGACGGCGACACGGAAAAATACCCGGCTAGATAATCGGAAGCAGATTCTGCTGAAACAGCAACCCCCAGGTGGAAGCAGCCACCAGGCGTCTTGCTCTGCACCGTTGTCCCCACTGAAGCCCCCAACGCAGATTTCTACGGTCGTTTAGGGGTCTACCCGCGAGGCGTCCAGGACCCTGACCGCCGATGGGTCGCCACCCACCGTCCGGGCCATGTTGCCGCCCGACCTGCTTCCAAAACCGGTGCAGGCGGACTGAGAGCCCAGTCGGCTAGGATGCCCGCGGGGAGGACCCGCGATGCGCCGGAAGCGGTTCACGGAGGAGCAGAGCATCGGGATCCTGAAGGAGACCGAGGGCGGGCGCGAAGAGTCTCGATGCCTGCCAGCGGCACGGCATCAACGAGCAGACGTTTTACCGCGGAAGGCGAAGTACGGCGGCTCGAGATCGATGAGGCGGGCGGCTACGCCAGCTCGAGCATCAGAATACGCGCCTGAAACGTCTCGTGGCCGACCTCACACTGGATAACCAGGCCTTGAAGGAGCTGGTCGGAAAAAAGGCCTAACGCCCGTGGCGCAACGAACCCCGGTGCGAGCGATCCACTGGAAGATTCGAGATGAGCGAGCGGCGGGCATGTACCCTCGTCGGCCTCGGCCGGGCGAGATCGAAAGATGATCGGCTCATCGATCAACTGCCGCCTTCGGCGCCAGGCCGGAGCATCGCGAAATGGAGTTGACGAACACCGTGTGTTTTCCGTAGAGTGCCGCTCCCATCTCACAACGGGAGACGAATCACGATGCGGAAATGGATTGCGCTATGCGGTCTCGCATAGCTGCTTCCCCATCTCGGCTTGGGCTGAGGCCGGACGTCCCGGCCGGGTATAGCAGGGCCCGGAGGTCGGAGTAGAGAGCGAGCAACGATGGCGGGGCGCAGTGGGGAGAGAGCATGCGTTCATAGCGGAGTTCGAAGCTCAGTTCAACGACAGGCTGAAGGCAGCGCCGGTGCCGAGTGATCTTGTCGATGAAGGCGATGTGGAGCGGCACTTCATTTTTTCCTAGTGCTTGATTGGGAGCGCATGCTCGCACGACTAGTGCATACCCAGGTGATAGGGCTGGTCGCGGCAGAGGATGGGGCACTGGATCGCTCGGCGACGAGCCACTTGGAGGCCATACGACACCGCGGCATCACCCCTCATCGTGCGAACGCTAGGCGAGAAGGGCATGTAGGGGACCAAGGCGATATGCAACGGGCACAACCTTTCACCAGCATGTTGCGGATTCGGCGGCTATACCTGCGGCGGATGAGGCTCGACCCTCGACGTGGCACCCCTCCGATCCACGTGGCAATACCACGATGAAGATTTCTGTCGCCCGACATCGTGTCCCGTTTGCCGAACTGCTGTCTTCGTTGTTCAGCACAATGGTGAAATCGTGTGGTTCGATGAGCGGGGGCCGCCAGTTGAATCGATGGGCCCTCTTCTGGGGACTGGCTGTGGGCGCCCTCGCGACGCGGCTGGCCCACGACTACCTCTTCGAGATGCCGCCAGTGTACGGCCTCTCGACATTGCCAGTGGACGTCCTCGTGGTTGCGGCGGGTCTCGGGATTGCCGTCCTGTTTCTGGCGCTCCTAGGCCTCCTCACGCCTGGCCGGCGCCGCTCGGCCGAGCCCTCGGCGGCCTCGAGTCCGGCGCCAACGCCGCCGCCGTCGACGGACCCGCTGCTCGAGACCCACCTCGAGGAGGTGCGTCGCGAGCTGGCAGATCGCGCGGAGCAGCTGACCTACGTCAGGGACATTCTTCGAATGCGGACCACGGACATGGATCGGCTCCGGGATGAGCGAGCGGCGATGGCCGCTCGCGTCGATGCCGCTCAGGAGACTGCCGACCGGTGGCGCGCCGCGCACGAGCGGGCCGTCGCCGAGCTCCAGGTCGAGCGTCGCCGGTTCGCGGCGGCGGAGGCGCGGTTGACCGGCGACCTGAGGCAAGGTGCGCTGGCGGCCACCGACGAGGCGCGCCAGCTGATCCACGCGGTGCGCGCGCTCATGCAGCGCACCGAAGAGACGGACGCGCTCCGGGCGAACCTTGCGGGACTACGCGCGGAGCTGGACCGGGCCAGGCGACTCTACGAGCGGGCGCTCGCAGCTATCGCCTCAGAGGTTCGCCGAGGGCTCGCGTCCGGCGCCGACTCCCCGCGCCTGAACGCTCGCGGCGGTGCGAGCCGCCATCGTCCGGGCAGCGTGCGCTCCGAGGAGGCGTGCGAGCGCGACCCGCTCCTCGGGCTGATCGGCGACCTCCACGACGTCTCGCACGCCGAGGCGAACGCGCTCGTGCTCAAGCGGGAGGCGGTCGACGTGAAGGACGCCCTGCGACACGCGGCGCGGGACGCGGCGGATCGCCTGCGACGAAGTCCCGGCGATTTCATGGTTGTGACCGAGCCCGGGCTTCCCGACGTCCTGGCTGACCGAGGTCGTCTCTCGCAGATCCTCGCCGCCCTCGTCGATTGCGGGGGCACGGCTCAGATGGTGCTGTCGGGCCGCTTGGCCGGCGAATTCGTCGCGCTCAGCGTCGCTCATCCCGACCTCACCGTCGAGGACGGTGAGCGGCTCCTCGATCCGGTTGCCGTCGACGCTGATGACGGCGCCACGCGGATCCGCCTCGCCCTCGCGCGGTTGCTAGCGACGCTGAGCGGCGGTCAGCTGACACTAGCCGCGAGCGGGGTGACCGGCGCTGTCTTCACGCTGACCCTGCCGGCGGCGACGCTCGACGATCGGCCCGCCCGGCCGCGGCCGGACCCGCTCGTCGACATCTGAGCGGACCGTGGACTGGCTCGCCCAGGCGTTTCGGCAGTATCCGGAGCTCGCCATCGTCGCCGCGCTCGTGATCGGGTCGATCGTGGGAACGCTCAGACTGCGACAGCTCAGTCTCGGCAGCGTCCCCGCCGTTCTGCTGGCCGGCGTCCTCATTGGGCAGCTCGACATCGCGATCTCTCCCAGCGTGAAATCGGTGTTCTTCCTGATGTTCCTCTTCGCGGTCGGCTACGGCGTGGGACCGCAGTTCTTCCGCGGTCTCACGAGCGACGGGCTGCCCCAGATGCTCTTCGCCGGCGTCTTGTGCGTCGCCGTGCTGCTGTCCACGTACGTTGCGGCCTGCCTGGCCGGATATCATGCGGGCCTGGCGGCCGGGCTCCTCTCCGGTGCCGCCACAAGTTCTGGGGCCCTCGGCGTGGCCACCGACACGATCAAGGCGCTCGGGCTGCCGCCGGAGCGCGCGAAGGCATGGACCGACGCCGTGCCGATCGCCTACGCCGTCACTTACCTGTTCGGGACGGCTGGTTCGGCGTGGTTCCTGGCGTTCGTCGGGCCCCGGCTCCTCGGTGTCGACCTCGTCGAGGCATGCAAGGAGTACGAGCGACGGCTCGGCGGCTTCGAGGCCCCGGCCGGCGGCCTCGGCGCCGACACTCAGCCGGCGTTCCGCGCGTACGCGATTGCGCCGCACTCGCTGCTCGTCGGCCGGCGCATCGCGGATCTCGAGAGGATCCTCGAGCACGTGAGCATTCCAGCCTACGTGGACGCCATGCGGCGGGACGGCCGCATCCTCACCGTCGACCCCGACATCCAGATCCGGAGCGGCGACGTGCTGGCGATCATCGCCGCGCGTGAGGCGCTGCTCCGGATGACGGCCCATCTCGGCGCCGAGGTCGACGATCCCGAGTTGCTGGCATCCCCGGCCGACGTCGTCGACATCGTCATCACGAACAAGTCCGTGGCCGGCCAGACGCTCCAGGAGATCGCCGAGGCGCACGATCACCCGGGCCCCGGGGTGATACTCCGCAAGTTGGTCCGCCAGGGCCAGGAGATGCCCTTCACCCGAGGAACTACGGTGGACCGTGGTGACGTGCTGCAGGTCGTGGGCACCAGGCGCGACGTCGATCGCGTGGTCGAGGTGCTGGGCTATGCCGATCGGTCCGGGCGAGCCAGCAGCGTCGCCCTCATGGGCCTGGGCATTCTCATCGGCGTCGCGATCGGAGGGCTCAGCATTCTGATGGGTGGCATACCGATCACCCTCGCCACCAGTGGGGGCGCCCTCCTCGCCGGCCTGGTGGGCGGATCGCTCCGAGCGGTCAGTCGCGTGTTCGGCCGTATCCCCGAGCCCGCCCTGTGGGCCTTCAATCACCTGGGCCTGACCGTCTTCATCGCCGTGGTGGGCATCAGCACCGGTCCAAAGTTTTTCAGCGGCCTCAGGGAGGCCGGCATCAGCCTGTTACTGTGGGGTATGTTCGTCACCGTGATGCCGTTCCTCGTTGGGATTGTCGCGGGCAAGTACGTCTTCAAGTTCCATCCCGCCATCCTGCTCGGCGCCTGCGCGGGCGCGCGCACCACGACCGCAGCGCTCTGGGCGGTCCAGGACGTGGCGAGGAGCAAGGTACCCGCCCTCGGCTACACGGTCGCGTACGCGGTCGGAAACGTGTTCCTGATCGTCTGGGGCGGGGTGATCGTGCTCATGATGAAGTGACGGTTATATACTCGGTGACCATTCGCCCCGTGATCCTCTTCGCCGGCCTAGATCGCGGCTCGTCGCCCGTGGCCCCCGGCCATCGGGCACCCAACCAGGGCGATCGAGATAGCGCGGCGTGTGGACGACTTCGTCACGATGGGCAAGGCGCGGAGCGCTTTTGCGCCGGAGGCCTTCGTTGTGGGAGATCTTCAGAATGGGATGTCGTTTGAGCGATCCAGGGGCAAATAATTCGGGCCCAAAACGTCAAAGAATCCACTACTATACAAGAAGGTCACAAACTTGACTACCGTCCAAAGGTCCTTACAATTGGCCGGAATTGACTCCTCGAGGCGCGCTTTTCAGTTCCCGGCAGCCGGCGGGCCTCCACTCTGCAGACGCAGCACCCGCGACGAGTCCGCGCCGACTCGCCGACCTCGAGGACCTCGACCCGCTTGTGAGGGTGCGCCGGATTGGACGCTGATGTTTATCCCGCCGCGGTATGCCATGCTCGAAGAGTGCTTCCCCCGCCGGGTTCGTGCGGCGGAATGCGAACCACTATGATAGGGAGATCCGGCATGATGCAGGTGCGCTTCTGTCTTCTGCTGATTCTGGTCCTGACCCTGGTGGCCTCCGCTTCCCCGGTCGGGGCCCAGACCCCCGCTCCGACCAGGCCTGCACCCACCGGCCCGACGCCGGCCCCCGGCGCCACGCCGGCCCCTGCCACATCGGAGCCGCCGATGCCGCCGCGAGAGCCGCTCAGTCCGCCTACCGGGATCCGCCCGTTCGCGACGCCGCAGGAGATCGTCGGCCGCGAGCTGGGACTCGAGGAAGCGGTGAACATCGGGCTCGAGAATGCGCCGGTGATCGTGGCTCGCATCGGTGACTACATCGCGGCGCAGCAGCGGGTGAACCAGGCGCTGAGCCCGATGTTCCCGCAGCTCTCGAGCACCGGAAACTACGGCCGCCAGCGCCAGATCAGCCCGGCCAGTGGGGCGTCCGCCACCAACGACTTCGGCTCGATCAACGCGACCCTCTCTCAGCTCCTGTGGGACTTCGGACGGACGTGGGCCGCCAAGGACGTAGCCAAGTACACCGCGGAGGCGGTCAAGGAGGTGCTCGAGACCCAGAAGCTCGACATCTCCCAGCTCGTGAAGACGCAGTACTTCACCCTGCTGCTCTCCAAGCGTCTGGTCCAGGTCAACGTGTCCGCGCTCGAGCGCGCCGAGGTCAACCTGCGCAGCGCCCAGGGATTCTTCCAGGTGGGCACCCAGCCCAAGTCGTTCGTCACCCGAGCCGAGGTCGACGTGGCCAACGCGCGCGTCAACGTCATCCGCGCCCAGAACGCGGTGAACCTGGCCCGGGTTGCGCTCAACACCGCCATGGGCATCGCGATCAACTCGCCCACCGAGGTCAAGGATCTACTTTCGTACGTCCAGTTCCCGACCGACCGCGCCCAGCTCGTCTCCGAGGCGCTCCGGAACCGGCCCGAGTACCGGCAGGTGAAGGCCCAGGTCGACGCCGCGGAAGCGGCGGTCCGGCAGACGTTCCGCGACTTCTTCCCCAACCTGTTCGCGAGCGGAACGTACGGGATCGCCGGGGTGAGCGGGGGCCCCGCGTTCCAGCAGCGGGTCACCAACGGCTTCGTCGACTACGGCAACCAGTGGAACGTGGGCCTGACGCTGAACTGGAACATCTTCGACGGCGGCAACCGGATCGCCCGCTACAAGGAGGCCAAGGCCGCCGTCGAGGCCTCCCAGGCGCGCGTGCGCGACACGGAGCTGCAGGTCTGGCAGAACGTGGAGCAGTCGTTCCTGAACCTGGGCGAGTCGGCGGAGCGCATCGGCGCGGCCGAGAAGGCGGTGGAGTCGGCGGGCGAGAACTATCAGCTCGCGCGCGGCCGGTTCGACGCGGGGGTGGCCAACATCATCGAGCTCACCGACGCGCAGCAGGCCCTGATCCAGGCGCAGTCCGACGAAGCGCAGGCCCTCGCCGACTACCGGATCTCGATCGCGCGACTGGAGCGCGCGCTCGGGCGACTCTAGGAATACTCTCCGCGTCCCGGTCGTCGAACCAATCGTGAAGCGTCGTCTCCTCTGGATCATCGGCATCGTGGTCGCCGCCGGGCTCATCACCGGGGGCTACCTCTACACGCAGGGCATCGGCGCCCGGCCGGCCTTCCGGACCGCCGCGGTGACCCGGGGCCCCCTCACCTCCGCGGTGTCCGCGACCGGCACCCTGAACGCGGTGATCACGGTACAGGTGGGCTCGCAGATCTCGGGCCAGATCAAGGAGCTGCACGCCGACTTCAACTCGGTGGTGAAGAAGGACCAGCTGATCGCCCGCATCGACCCCGAGTCGTTCGAGGCCAAGGTCAACCAGTCGAAGGCGCAGGTGGACGCGGCCCGCGCGTCGGTGCTGAACCAGCAGGCGGTGGTCGAGAAGACCCGGGCCGATCTCGAGAACGCCCGCGCCGCCCTGGCCGCCAGCCGCGCCAATACCGCCAAGGCCCAGGTGACGGTGGTCGACTCCAAGCGCACGCTCGGCCGCAATCGCGACCTCCGCACCCGCGGGCTCATCGCTCAGGCCGACGAGGACACCGCCCAGGCCGCCTACGACTCCGCGGTGGCCCAGCAGGAGGCGGCCAAGGCCCAGGAGGAGGCCCAGGGCTCCGCGGTCCGCTCGGCGGAGGCGCAGCTGCGCGTGGCCGAGGCGATGCTGACGAACGCGAAGGCCCAGGTTGTGCAGAACGAGGCCGCGCTCCGTCAGGCCCAGGTCGACCTCGATCGCACCTTCATCCGGGCCCCGGTGGACGGGGTGGTGGTCGGCCGGAACGTGGACATGGGCCAGACGGTGGCGGCGAGCCTGCAGGCGCCCACCCTGTTCACCATCGCGCAGGACCTCCGCAACATGCAGGTGGACACCAACGTCGACGAGGCCGACGTCGGGCGCGTGAAGCTGGGCCAGGCCGTCACCTTCACGGTGGACTCCTTCCCGGGGCGCACGTTCAGCGGCGAGGTCGTGCAGATCCGGAAGGCGCCCCTCGTCGTGCAGAACGTGGTCACCTACGACGTGGTGGTGACCGCCAGGAATCCGGAGCAGCGCCTCCTGCCGGGCATGACCGCCAACGTGCGCATCGTGATCGAGCAGAAGGAGAACGTGATGCAGGTCCCGAACGCGGCGCTGCGCTTCCGCCCGCCTGGGGTCGAGGCCGCCGAGCGCGAGCGCCCGGCGCGGCCGTCCGGCGGTGGTGGTCCCAGCCGGGCCGGCGGGGCACCGGCGGGGCGCGTGTGGATCGTCGGCACCGACGGCAAGCCGGCCGCGGTCCAGCTGCAGCTGGGCATCGGCGACGGAACCTACACCGAGGTGGCGAGGGGCGAGATCAAGGAAGGCGAGCAGGTGATCGTGGGTCTCGCCGTACCGGGCGAGCGCCCGCAGCAGCCCGGGTCCGCCCCGCGCCTGAGGCTCTAAGATGGCGGAGGCCCTCATCCGGACCGAGGACCTCGTCAAGGACTACCATCTCGGTTCCCGCAAGATCCACGCGCTCCGAGGGGTCACGGTAGCCATCCAGCCCGCCGAGTTCGTGGCGGTCATGGGCCCGTCGGGCTCCGGCAAGTCCACCTTCATGAACCTGCTCGGCTGTCTGGATACCCCGACCTCGGGGCGATACCACCTGGACGGGCTCGACGTCTCACACATGGGGGGCGACGCGCTCGCGCGGGTGCGGAACGAGAAGATCGGCTTCGTGTTCCAGACGTTCAACCTCCTGCCGCGCACCAGTGCGCTGGAGAACGTGGAGCTGCCTTTGCTCTACAGTGCGGCGCTCCCCCGGGACCGGCAGCCCCGGGCGCGCGCCAAGCTGGCCGCGGTCGGTCTCTCCGAGCGTGAGCATCACCACCCCGCGCAGCTGTCCGGCGGTCAGCAGCAGCGCGTGGCGATCGCGCGGGCCCTCATCAACGATCCAGTTCTGATCCTGGCCGACGAGCCGACCGGCGCGCTGGATTCACGCACCAGCGTCGAGATCATGGCGCTGTTCCAGGACCTCAACCGGGAGGGCATCACGGTGGTGGTCGTCACCCACGAGGCCGACATCGCCCGCTACGCCGGCCGCGTCCTGACCTTCCGCGACGGTCATCTCACGCGCGACGAGGCGGTCCGCGATCGCCTGGTCGCCCGCGACCTCCTGGCCAGCCTGCCCCAGGGTGAGCAGGCCGACGAGGAGGACGCGGAAGCCGAGGCGGCGTCCACATGAACCCCCTCGCCAGCGCGCGCATCGCGGTGCGGGCCCTGCGGGTCAACAAGATGCGCAGCGCCCTCACCATGCTGGGCATCGTGATCGGGGTGGGCGCGGTCATCACCATGGTGGCGGTCGGCGCCGGCGCGCAGGCGCGGGTGGCCGAGCAGATCCAGAGCCTGGGCGCGAACCTCATCATCATCTGGCCAGGCACGGTGAACCTGTCCGGCGTGCGGCTCGGCGCGGGCGCGCAGGCCTCGTTGTCCGAGGACGACGCCTGGGCGATCCAGAGCGAGATCCCTCTCGTGGAAGTGGTCGCTCCGCACTCGCGCGGCAATGCCCAGGTCGTGTACTCGAACCTCAACTGGTCCACCGTCATCCTGGGGGTGACGCCGGAGTACTTCCCGGCCCGGGACTGGGACGTGATTTCGGGACGACTCCTGACCCAGGAGGAGGTGGACGGCGCCTCCAAGGTCGCGCTGGTCGGGCAGACGGTGGCCCGGAACCTGTTCGGCGAGGAGGATCCGCTCGGACAGGTGATCCGGATCAAGAAGGTGCCGTTCACGATCATCGGGATGATGGACTACAAGGGCCAGACCACATACGGCCAGGACCAGGACGATCAGATCCTCATCCCGCTGTCCACCGCCAAGAAGAAGGTCCTGGGTGGCAACCTGGCCAAGGGTCGCGCGGTCGGCACCATCTCGATCAAGGTCCGCGAGCCTTCCATGATGAAGGAGGCCGAGAACGAGATCCGGGCCCTGATCCGGCAGCGTCACCGCCTCCTGCCCCATCACGAGGACGATTTCAACCTGCGCAACCTGGCCGAGGTCCTCGAGTCGCAAGAGGCCGCCTCTCGCGTGCTCACCATGCTGCTGGCCGCCATCGCATCCGTTTCGCTCCTGGTGGGTGGCATCGGTATCATGAACATCATGCTGGTCTCGGTAACCGAGCGGACGCGCGAGATCGGCTTGCGGATGGCGGTGGGCGCCCGCGGCCGGGACATCCTCGCCCAGTTCCTAGTGGAGGCGGTGACCCTGTCGCTCATCGGTGGTGCCATCGGCGTCGGCGCGGGCCTGCTCGGCTCCTACGCCATTGCCTACTTCGCGGAGTGGCGCACGCTCCTCCAACTGGATGCGATCCTGGTCGCCTTCGGCTTCTCGGCCGCGGTCGGCATCTTCTTCGGCTTCTATCCGGCCCGCAAGGCGGCAAGCCTCAATCCGATAGACGCACTGAGATACGAATGATCGGCCGCCGATGGCTCGCGGCCGGTCTGGTGTTCGCTCTCTGCTCCGCCGTCCACGCGCAGACGTTCACGCCCCAGTCGTCTTCTCGTCTGTCCGTCAGCTTCACGACCGAGCGCGTGGGCAGCGGGCGGGTGCTCGTCTACGGTGAGGTACGCAACGGCACCGACGCCGCCTGCGAGCGCGTGATCATCAGCGTCGAGGGGTTCGACGAGAACGGCCGAGTGGTGAGCCGCGGCCGCGCCTACGTGTTCGGGGTCGTGCCCCAGCGGGGCAGCTCGCCCTTCGAGGTGCGGCTGTCCTCGCCCGGCTCCGAGAAGCGCTACCGGGTCGAGATCGAGTCCTTCCAGTTCTCCTCGCCCGGCAATTGATCGACTCGAGGTGAAGAAGCGCAAGCCTGCGCGGCGCCGTCGCTCCCGGGACCGCCGACGGCGCGTGAAGCGCGCGCGGGCCCGGACGTTTCGCACGCGGTCGGCGCCTGCTCCTGTTCCGCCCGTTCCGGGCCCGCCGGCTCTGCTGCCGCCGGCTCCTCCCACCGGCCCCGTCGCTACCCAAGTGGAGCAGCACGGCCTGCCGGTCGTGGCGGAGCTGGGACGGGTGGCCCGGGCATCGGGCTCGGGTCACGACAAGCTGGAGCGGGCGATGCAGATCCTCTTCGGGGCCTACGGAGCGGACGATCCGGATTTCGCCGGGCTCTTCCTCACCGGCTGGGCCCGCGCGCGGCACGACAAGCAGTTCCGGCTGACCCTCGCCTGGCAGCGAGAGCAGATCCGTCTGTCCATCGAGGAGATCCTGAGCGAGGGGGTCCGGACCCGTGGATTCCGCGGCGATCTGGACGCGGGCGCGGTGGCCGCGGTTATCGTGGCAGCCGCCGAAGGTTGCATGCTGCAGGCTGCCGCCGAAGGCGGCAGCGTGACCGGCGACCGCGTGATCCGGAGCCTGCTCGCCCTGATCAGCGCCAGGGCCGGCGCCGGACCGGTCAGCGGGGCTTGAGCTCGATCCGGTAGCCGTCCGGATCCTGGATGTACAGCGACGGGCCCGAGCCGAAGGCGCCGCGACGGTCCACGATCTCCGAGTCGATGGTGACGCCGCGGGCCCGGAGATGGTCGCGCACCGGCGCGAGATCGGGGCAGCGGATCGACAAGCAGAAGTGATCGAGCCCTCCCCCAGTGCCCCGCTCGCCCGGCAGCAGATCGATCAGGTGCTCGCCGAATCGCATCTGTACCAGCGAGATGCGCTCGTTGACGTGATCCAGCTTGCAGCCGAGCATCTCCTCGTAGAAGCGTCGCGAGACCGCCTGGTCCCGGACGTGCAGCACCACGTGATCCAGACCGAGCGGCTCGAACCCTTGGCTCATCGGCGTACCCCCAGCACCACGAGGACTAGCACCCCGGCGATCATGGTCACTCCGTTCAGCGCCCCCGATATGCGGTGCAGTCGGGCGAAGGCCAGCGCCTCGAAGGTCCCGGGCTGCCGGGCCGCCTCACGCGCCGCGTGCGCCGCGGGCAAGATCACGAGCCAGGCATACAGCGTGGCGGCGAGCATCACGGCCACGAGCAGGAGCGGCAGCCAGTCTCCGAGACGGACGCGGCCCATCGCGGCGCGGGCGAGGAGCGCGGCGAGGGCCACCGCGCCGAGCACCGTGCCGCCCAGGTAGTAGCGCGGGAACACCGCGCTCACGAAGCGGCCCGCCGCCTCGCGATCGAGCGTGGTGAACGCGGCCGGCGCCACGATCCCGGCGAAGAACGCCATCACCGAGAGCCAGCCGAGCACCGCACCCGCCGCCAGGATCTTCATCGGGCCTACGATATAAGGCGCGGCCCGGCATCGCAAGGCGCGCGCGTTGACAGCCCGCGAGCGGGACCCTAGGATCGGTCGCGAGCCACCCGTGAGCATCGGCCATCGGATCCGGACGCTGCGACGGCTGTCCCCAACGTGGCGGATGACCGCGCTCGCCGAGGTCGCGGCGCAATGGCACGACCCGTTCCGCGTGCTGATCGCCTGCCTGCTCTCGCTGCGCACCAAGGACGAGACCACCGGCCCGGCCGCGGCCCGGCTCTTCGCGCTGGCCGACACCCCCGAAGCCATGCGGCGCCTCTCCCCTCGCGCGATCGAGCGGGCGATCTACCCGGTCGGTTTCTACCGGACCAAGGCGTGCGTGCTCCGAGACGTGAGCCGCGATCTCATCGAGCGGTTCGGCGGATCCGTCCCCGACGACATCGACGCCCTGCTGACCCTCAAGGGCGTCGGCCGCAAGACCGCCAACCTGGTGGTCACCCAAGGCTTCAACAAGCCGGGCATCTGCGTGGACGTCCACGTGCACCGCATCTCGAACCGCTGGGGCTACGTGCGGACGCACACGCCGCAGGAGACGGAGATGGCACTGCGGCAGCGCCTGCCGCGGCGGTACTGGATCGGCTACAACGAGCTGCTGGTCTCGTTCGGCCAGAACATCTGCCTGCCCGTGTCGCCGCACTGCTCCCGCTGTCCGATCAGCGCCGGCTGTCCCCGCAGGGGCGTGGTCCGCTCGCGCTGACCGGGATCGCTCAGCGCCGGCGCAGGCGTCGGAGGAGCGCGAGGGCCTCGCGGTCGGCTCGCGGCTCGGGGTCTTTCGGAGTCTCCAGCGCCATCGGCACCCGCGCGAAGCGCCGATCGTTCATGAGATGCCGGAACGGCTCGATGCCCAGCTTGCCGCGGCCGATCTTCTCGTGGCGATCGAGCCCGGAGCCCAGCGGCTGCTTGGCGTCGTTCAGGTGAAAGGCGACGACCCGCCCCGGGCCCAGCACGCGAACCGCGCGGGTCATCGTGTCGCGGTAGCCGCCGGGCGACCGAATGTCGTAGCCGGCCGCGAAGAGATGGCAGGTGTCCAGACAGACGCCCACGCGGTCTCGATCGGCGACCGCCCCGATCATCGCGGCCAGCTCCTCGAAGCTGCGGCCGATGCTGGCCCCGCCGCCCGCGGTGTTCTCGAGCACGATGCGAACGCGATAGCCGCGGCTGCGCTCGTGCAGCACGTCGATGGCGCGGGCGACCCGGCGGATGCCGTCCTCCACGCCGGCGCCGCGATGCGACCCGGGATGGATCACCACGAACGGCAAGCCGAGAGCCTCGGCTCGATCCAGCTCGTCGCCGAACACGTCCACCGCCCGATGCCACTCCGCGGGCACCGGGGTGGCCAGATTGATCAGGTAGTTGGCGTGGGCGAAGACGGTGCGGATCCCGCTCGCCTTCCAGGCCGATCGGAACTCGCGCACCTCGCCGTCGGCGTAGGGGCGCGCCGTCCACTGCCGCTGGTTCTTGAGGAAGATCTGGACCACCGAGCAGCCGACGTCCGTCCCCCGCTCCAGCGCGAGGGCGAGGCCGCCCGCGATGGACATGTGGGCGCCGAGCCAGTCACGCGTCGAGGGCACGGGCGACGTCGTGCAACTCGCGCTCGAGGCGGCGGAGGCGGCCGCTCAGCGCGCGGCCGCGGCGCTGATGCCGGAGGAGCCCGCCCTCGATGAGCGAGAGGAAAGCGGCCGAGATCTCCTCGGCGCCCCAGGAGCCGCGGGGGTTGTACCACTTGTGGACCCAGTTCACCATCCCCAGCACCGCGAACACCACGAGGCGCGGCGACATCTCGCGGAACAC
>DATFWA010000155.1:0-11524 GCA_035259825.1 Candidatus Methylomirabilota bacterium
CCTCGTCGTAGATCACGAAGCTCGGGGGCAGGCCGGCAGCAGCCGCGCGCTCGCGCAGCATGCGCACGCATATGGAGTGGAAGGTGCCGATCACGGGCGGGCGGAGTCCGGCGGGCAGCACGAGGTCTTCCACGCGCCGGCGCATCTCCTCCGCCGCCTTGTTGGTGAACGTCACCGCGAGGACGCGCCGGGGGTCCACACCCTCGACGCCGAGGAGATAGGCGATGCGGTGGGCGATCACGCGGGTCTTGCCGCTCCCCGCGCCGGCCAGCACCAGCACCGGGCCCTTCGTGGTGGTGACCGCGTCGCGCTGCGGCGGATTCAGGGGCGCGAGCAGACTTCCGGCGGTCACTGCGGGGTGCGGCATGGGAACAAACGATACCACAACCGCGAGGGGGCCGGTCCCCACCCTGCCCTCTCCCCAGTGGGGAGAGGGTATGTCCTACTCGACGGTGACGGACTTGGCGAGGTTGCGGGGCTGGTCGACGTCGCGTCCGAGACGCACCGCGACGTGATAGGCCAGCAGCTGCATCGGGATCGACAACAGAACGGGCGTGAGGAGGTCGCCGGCAGGCGGGACCGACAGCATCACCTCGGACTTGGCGGCCAACTCGCGGTCGCCATCGTGGCCGATGGCGATCACGCGCCCGTCGCGGGCGCGCACCTCCTCGATGTTGCCCATCATCCGGTCGTACGAGGCATCCCGCGGGGCCAGCGCGATCACCGGGAAGCCGTCCTCGAGCAGCGCGATCGGCCCGTGCTTCATTTCTCCGGCCGGATAGCCCTCGGCGTGCACGTAGGACAGCTCCTTGAGCTTGAGGGCGCCCTCGAGCGCGAGCGGATAGCTGATCCCCCGGCCGAGGAAGAGGAAGTTCTTGTAACGCGAGAGGTCGCGGGCCAGATCGGCCACCGCGTTCTCCATCTCGAGCGTCTGCTCCATCAGGCGCGGCAGCTCGAGGAGGGCCTGGATGTGCTTGCGTCCATCCTCCGCGTTCAGCATCCCGCGCCGCCGGCCCAGCCAGAGGGCCAGGAGGTAGCACGCGACCAGGGTCGCGGTGAAGGTCTTGGACGAGGCGACACCGATCTCGGGCCCGGCGTGGGTGTAGAGCGTGCCGGTGGCCTCGCGCGAGAGCGCCGAGCCCACCACGTTGGTGATGCCCACGATGGGCGCGCCCTTCGCCCGGGCGGCCTTGACCGCCCCGAGGGTGTCGGCGGTCTCGCCGGACTGCGAGAGCGCGATCACCAGCGTTTCGGGGCCGAGGACCGAGTCGCGATAGCGGAACTCCGAGCCCAGGTCAACCTCGGCGGTGATGCCGGTCAGACGCTCCATCATGAAGCGCCCGACGATGGCGGCGTGGAAGGAGGTGCCGCAGGCCACCAGCACGATCCTCTGGATCCCCGCCATCACTTCGGGATCGAGCTGCACGTCGGGCAGCACCACCGTGCCACCTTCGGGCTGGACCCGTCCGCGCATGGTGTCGGCGGCCGCTCGCGGCTGCTCGTAGATCTCCTTCAGCATGAAGTGCCGGTAGCCACCCTTCTCGGCCAGGATCGGGTCCCACAAGATGCGCGAGGGCGCCCGCTGCACCGGGGCGCCGTCGAGCTGGCTGATCTCGACCCCGCGGCGGGTCACCACCGCCACATCCTCGTCCTCCAGCACCACCACGTCGCGCGTATGGGAGAGAATGGCCGGGATGTCGGAGGCGAGGAAGGTCTCGTTCTCGCCGAGGCCGACCACCACGCTGCCCGCGCCGAGCTTGGCCGCCACCAGCCGGTCGGGCATCCGACGATGCAGCACCACGATGGCGTACGAGCCCCGCAGCTCCCGCAGGGCGCGGCGGAGCGCTTCGTCGAGGCGTGGGGTGTCTTGCAGATGGCGCTCGATCAGGTGCGCGATGACCTCAGTGTCGGTCTCCGACTTGAAGACGTGGCCTTCCGCCTGCAGCCGCTCCTTGATGGGCAGGTAGTTCTCGATGATGCCGTTGTGCACCACCACCAGGTCGCCGGAGCCGTCGGTGTGGGGGTGCGCGTTCTCGTCGGTGGGTCGGCCGTGCGTGGCCCAGCGGGTATGCCCGAGGCCGATGCGGCCCTCGATCGGCTTCTCGCGTAACAGGCCCTCCAGCACCTTGATCCGCCCGGCCGCCCGCCGGATCTGCAGGCCGGCGGGGCCGATCACCGCGGCGCCCGCCGAATCGTACCCGCGATATTCGAGCCGCTTCAGCCCGTCGAGCACGATGTCGATCGCGCTCTTGTCCCCGACATAGCCGACGATCCCGCACATGGTCGCTACTCCTCGTGCCCGGGCGCCTTGGTCTTCGTCTTCTGCTTCCGCGCAACCCAGCCTTCCCGCGTCTCCTGACGGCCGCGCCCCACCGCCAGCGCGCCGGGCGGCACGCTCTTGGTGATCACCGAGCCGGCCGCCACGTAGGCCCCCTCCCCGATGGTCAGCGGCGCCACCAGGCTCGAGTTGGTGCCCACGAACACCCCGTCGGCGATGACCGTCTCGTGCTTGGCCACGCCGTCGTAATTGCAGGTGATGGTACCGGCCCCGATGTTCACGCGGTCACCCATCGTGGTGTCACCGATGTAGGACAGATGCGGCACCTTGGACCCTCGACCGATACGCGACTTCTTCAGCTCGACGAAGTTGCCGACCTTGGCCTTGGCGCCTACGCGGCTCGCCGGACGCAGGTGGCAGAAGGGACCGAGCTGCGCGTCCTCGTCCACCGTGGATTCGCTGAGCACGCAGTACGGTTTGAGCAGCACCCGGTCGCCGATCGTGGTGTCCGACACGTGGCAGCCGGTGCTCACCACGCACTCGGCTCCCAGCGAGGTACTCCCTTCCAGGATCACGCCCGGATGCAGGATGGTGTCGGGCCCGATGGTCACCGTGTCATCAACGTAGGTATTGGCCGGGTCGATCACGCTCACCCCCGCCACCATCAGGCGATCGAGGATCCGCCGGCGCATGATCGCGCCCAGCTCGGCCATCTGCTTGCGGTCGTTGACGCCCAGACACTCGCTCGGATCCTGGGTCATCACCGCTTCGAGCGGCTGGCCCAGCCGGTGGAGAATGCCGATCACGTCGGTCAGGTAGTACTCGTGCTGCTCGTTCTCGGGGGTGACCTGCGCGAGCGCGGGCCAGAAGCGCGCGGCGTCGAAGCAGTACACGCTGGTGCCGATCTCGCGGACCGCGCGCTGCGCGGCGGTGGCGTCGCGATGCTCCACGATGCCCACCGGGCGGCCCCGCTCGCGCACCACCCGCCCATACCCGGTGGCGTCGGGCACCTCGGCGGTCAGCAGGGTGGCCGCCGCGCCGCTCTCGACGTGGTGGTCGACGAGCCGCTTCAAGGTGGCCGCGGAGAGGAGCGGCCCGTCGCCGGGCAGGACCAGGATCGTGCCCGGCGCGTCTCCACACGCCACGCGGGCCTGCAGCACGGCGTGACCGGTGCCGAGGCGCTCCTTCTGCTCTACGAATCTGGCGCCCGCCTCGGGATCGACCGCGGACCGCACCTCGTCGGCACCCCGCCCGACCACAACCACGACCCGGGCCCCGACGGCGTGGGCGGCGTTGACCGGGTAGGCGATCAGGGGCCGGCCGCAGAGGGAATGGAGGACCTTGGGGCGGGCCGAGCGCATGCGCTTGGCCTCGCCGGCGGCGAGAATGACGGCGGTGAGTTGAGCCATGATGTCATCAATCGTAGCACGCGGCATGCCACGCGCCGTGGGCAGCCGGGCCGCGCGGAGTCAGCCGCCACGGCCTGTCCCGGCGCGATCTTGTCGGCCGGGTAGTTCCTGGCGACGTGCCTGCTCAGCGCGTCTTGTTGCGGAGATGAGACACGATCCGGGTAATCCTGTCGGGCAGAGGACACGAAAGCTTCATCGGGGCGCCAGTCAGCGGGTGGAGGAAGGCCAGCGCGGCCGCATGGAGCGCCACTCCGCCCAGTCCTTCGACAAGGGTGGTGAGCGCAGGATCGCCGCCGGGTCCGCCGCGCCGTCCCCGGTAGGTGTCGTCGCCGAGCAGCGGGTGCCCGAGCGAGGCCAGATGAACCCGGATCTGGTGGGTGCGCCCGGTCTCGAGGCTGCACTCGAGGAACGTGACCGCCGAGGCACCGGCGCCGAATCGCTCGAGGACCCGGTAGCGGGTCACCGCTCGCTTTCCCCTACCCTCTCCCACCACGGCCATGCGGATACGGGAGCGCGGGTCGCGGCCGATGGCCGCGTCTACCACGCCCTCGGCCCGACGCATCGTCCCGTGCGCGAGGCAGACATAGCGGCGACTCACGGTGCGCCGCGCGAGCTGGGCGGTGAGCGAGTCGTACGCCGCCTGGGTCTTGGCGAGCACGATCAGCCCCGAAGTGCCCTTGTCGAGCCGGTGCACGATGCCGGGGCGACGCGGGCTGCCGACCCCGGCCATCTCGGGGGCATGGGCCAGGGCGGCCGCGGCCAGTGTTCCCACGAGCCGCCCCGCCCCGGGATGAGTCACCATGCCCGCCGGCTTGTCGACCACCAGCACGTCGGTGTCCTCAAAGACCACGGTCAGGGCCACGGACTCAGGCGCGAGTCCTTCACGGGGAAGCGGCGGAATGGCCACCTCGATGCGCTCGCCCTCGCGGACCCGGTGCCCTGCCTTCACGACGCGGGCGTCCACGAGCACGCGCCCGGTCTCGATCAGTCCCTTCACGCGCATCCGGGAGAGCCCGCTCAGCCGCTCGACGAGCCACGCATCCAGCCGGGCGCCCCCTTCACCAGCGGCGACCGATCCGGTCCACGGAGGATGAGCCGACGTCTCTTCCATCCGGCCGCGCCGGGATCAGCGGGAAGGTGACGGGGCCCGAAGCATCTGGAGGGCGAGCAGCGCCACGCCGACGGTGATGGCGGAGTCGGCCACGTTGAACGCGGGCCAGTGGTACCCGCGCCAGTAGAAGTCGAGGAAGTCGATCACCGCACCGAAGCGGCCACGGTCGATCAGGTTGCCGACCGCGCCGCCGAAGATCATGCCGAGCGCGAGCGGGGTCAGCCAGCCACCCCCGGGTAGCATGCGCAGGCCCACTATCGCCAGGATCCCGAGGGCGCCGATGGACAGCAGCGCCACCAGCCAGCGCCAGCCGACGGGCATCCCGCCGAGCATTCCGAACGCGAGCCCGGGATTCATGACGAGGGTGAGGGAGAAGAACGAGTCGAGGACCGGCCTGGGAATCCCGGGAAGCAGGCGCTGGAGCGCCCAGTACTTGGTGACCTGGTCGAGGATCAGGACGGCCAGCGCGGTGGCCGCGGCCGCGGTCACCGCGGGAGGGCCGCCACGACCGGTGTGCAGCGCTCGCAGAGGGTCGGATGCGCGGAGTCCTCGCCCACGCGAGGACTCCAGGTCCAGCAGCGCTCGCACTTCTTCCACCCGAGCACCTGCGCGGGCACCACCTCCAGCACGAGACCCGGGATGTCCTGGCTCTCGTAGCGCACCGCCTCGCGCGGCGCGCCCTGCCGGAGCCGCGTGCCGGAAACGTTGAACACGGTGGTGAGCAGCGTCTCTCCCTTGGCCTCGAGCAGCGGACGCCACTCCTCCTCAGGCGCGCTCGGGATGAACACCACCGCGTCGATACCCTTGCCGATCTTGCCCTGCTGCCGAGCGACCTCGAGAGCTCGGGAGACCTCGCCGCGTACCTCGAGTAGCCGCTCCCAGTCCGCGGCGAGCCGCTCGTTCATCCACTCGCCGCGCTCTTCCGGGAACAGCGCGAGGTGCACGCTCTCCGGCTTGCCCCGGCCGGGGATGTACGACCACACCTCGTCGGCGGTGAACGTGAGGATCGGCGCCATCAGCCGGGTCAGCGCGGTGAGGATCTCGAAACACACCGTCTGCGAGGCTCGTCGACGGGGATCGTCGGGCGCCGAGATGTAGAGGCGGTCCTTGATGATGTCGAGGTAGAGCGCGGACAGGTCCACCGCGCAGAAGTTGTGCATCGAGTGGAACGCCACGTGGAACTGGTAGTCCTCGTACGCCTTCCGGACCCGCGAGATGAGCCCGCCCAGGCGCAGCAGGGCCCAGCGGTCCAGCTCGTCCATCTGCTCGTAGGAGCGCCGGTCCCGCTCCGGGTCGAAGTCGGCCAGCGTGCCGAGCAGGAAGCGACAGGTGTTGCGCATGCGCCGGTAGGCGTCGGATAGGCGATTGAGGATCTCGGTGGAGAGCCGGATGTCCTCCGTGTAGTCCTCGGACGCGACCCAGAGGCGCAGCACCTCGGCGCCGTACTTCGGGATGATCTCGTCGGGCGCCACGTTGTTGCCGCCCGACTTCGACATCTTCCGTCCCTCGCCGTCGACCACGAACCCGTGAGTGAGCACCGACTTGTAGGGCGGCTTGTCGCGAGTGCCCACCGCCTCCAGCAGCGAGGAGTGGAACCAGCCGCGGTGCTGGTCGGAGCCCTCGAGGTACATGTCGGCGGGCCAGCGCAGCTCCGGTCGCTGCTCGAGCACCGCCGCATGGCTGCACCCCGAGTCGAACCACACGTCCAGGATGTCGCTCTCCTTGCGGAACTCGCCGCCGCCGCACTTGGGGCAGCGGGTGCCCGCGGGCAGGAGATCGGCGGCCGAGCGCGTGTACCATTCGTCGGCGCCCGTCCCGTCGCGCATGATGGAGGCCACGTGCGCGACGAGCGCCTCGTCCAGCAGCACCGCGTCGCAGGCGACGCAGTAGAACGCGACGATGGGCACGCCCCACACGCGCTGGCGCGAGATGACCCACTCTTGCCGGTGGGCCACCATGTTGTAGATCCGCTCCTCGCCCCACGCGGGCAGCCACGTCACCTCGTGACGGATGGCATCGAGGGCCTTCTGGCGAAGTCCGTGGCGGTCGAGCGCGATGAACCACTGCTCGGTAGCGCGGAACAGCGTGGGGTTCTTGCAACGCCAGCAGTGCGGGTACGTGTGCTGCAGCGGGACCTCGGACACGAGCGCTCCCACCGAGCGGAGGTGCTCGACGATCCGGGGGTTGGCCTCCCACACCGTCTGACCCGCGAAGTGGGCGACCTCGGAGATGAAGCGTCCGTCGTCGTCCACCGGGTTGTAGATCTTCAGCCCGGCCCGACGGCCCAGCTCGTAGTCTTCCTCGCCGTGGCCGGGCGCGATGTGCACGAGCCCGGTGCCCGCGTCCATCGCCACGAAGTCGGCGGTCAGCACCGGCACCTCACGCTCGATCCACGGATGGCGCACCACCGCGCCCTCGAGCGCACGCCCGGGCACCGCGATCGGAAGGAACGTCGCGCGTCCCTTCACCCCGGGCAGCCGGCCGAAGGCCTCGACGAGCGGCTGCGCCACGATCAGCGCCTGGCCGTCCAGCTCCACCGCGGTGTAGGTCGCGTCGGGATGGACCGCGATCGCGAGGTTGGCGGGCAACGTCCACGGCGTGGTGGTCCAGATCACGAGCGAGGCAGGCCGGCCGCCGAGCGCGTTGGTGAGCCGGGAGTCGCCGCTCTTGAGCGGGAACTTCACGTAGACCGAGGGCGTGGTCTGGTCCTCGTATTCCACTTCCGCCTGTGCGAGCGCCGTCTTGCAATGCATGCACCAGTGCACCGGCTTGAGGCCCTTGTGGACGAGGTCGCGGCCGACGAACCGGCCGAACTCACGCGCGATGATGGCCTGGTAGGCGGGCGCCATCGTGCGATACGGATCGTTCCAGTCGCCGAAGATGCCGAGGCGCCGGAACTCCTCGCGCTGGATGTCGATGAACTTGGACGCGTACTCGCGGCAGCGCCGCCGCTTCTCCACCGGGTCCATCGCGCTGCGCACGTCGACCGACGCCTGATCGAGGCCCAGCTCCTTGTCCACCTGGTGCTCGATGGGCAGCCCGTGACAGTCCCAGCCGGGCACGTAGACCGCGTTGTGCCCGAGCATCGAGCGCGATTTCACCACGAGGTCCTTCAGGATCTTGTTCAGTGCGGTGCCCACGTGGATGTGGCCGTTCGCGTACGGCGGTCCGTCGTGGAGGATCCACAGGGGGCGGTTCGCCGAGGCCTGCCGGATGCGCCCGAAGATGTCCATCGCCGCCCAGCGATCGAGCCATTCCGGCTCCAGCTTGGGCAGGTTGGCCTTCATGGGAAACGCGGTTTTTGGCAGGTTCAGCGTGGCCTTGTAGTCCATAGAGGGCTCACGCTAACACTCATCCCCGGTTCCGGCAAGAACGGGGCCAGCCGGGGCGCGGCGGCTACTTCGGGCTCAGGATGACGACACGACTGGCGCTGTCGATGGTGACGACGAAGTTGTCGAGGAAGTCCCGCCCGAGGAGTCCGTCGCGTCCGGATCCCAGGCCGGCGTCGTGGGACACGACCATGAGCGGACCGAACCGCGCGCCCTCGACCTCGATGCTCTCGACACGCACCGCGAGGACGTTCGCCTCACCGGTGACGCCCTTGATGGAGCCGCGCACCGCATCGCGGTAGCTGATGCCGACGGCGGCGAGCGCGGTGGGGCTGATCACGGTGCCCTGCGCCCCCGTGTCGAGGAGCAGCTGCGTGTTGCCGCCCCCGTTGATCCGGGCGTTCACCATGATCGGCTGGCCGGGCGTGAACGGGATGCGCGCGGTGCCAGTTCCTCCCGCGCCGCCACTGCTGGCCGCGCTGCCGGTTCCGGCGGCGGGCGGAGCCGCGGCCGCCGGCGGCTGAGCGGCCGGCTCGGGCGCCGACTGCTGGGGAGCGCTCATCATCACCGCGCCACTGCGAAACCGGGGCGGGATGCTGTTGATGCCCTGGGAATAGCGGGTCTCCCCCCGCTCGTCGGTCCAGCGGTAGATCTGGGCAGAGACGGGAGCAGTAGCGCCCGACAGGAGGCTGCCGACGAAACCGGCGGCGAGAGCGATGCGGAGGCGCTTCAGGGACGCCACGAGGTGATTATACGATCCGGCCCCATTTTCCTGGGAGCCTCGTCGACGAGGGTGTGCCCCATCGCCAGGGCGCCCGGGCAGGGACGGCGGTCGGCCACCCAGCGGCTCCAGACCGCCTCGTACACAACCATCTCGGCGGCGCCCGCCACCGTGTTGTGGTCGAGCCGGACACGGTAGATCGGGTGGAAGCGGTCGGTCATGGCCGAGATCGACGGAAACCACTCTGGGAACACGACCAGGTAGTCGGGACAGGACCGCTCGAGGAAGCGGAGCACGCCCGCTTCCCCGTCCCGACGGAACGGGATGATGGCGGGCGTGATGAGCCCCATCACGTCCACGACCTCTCGACGGGAGATGTACGGGATCGCGCCCACGTCGTTGAGCGCGAGCCTCGCACCCGGCGGCGTGTGGCCCACCACCCAGTGACCGAGGTGCACCTGCATGGCCTCGATGTTCTGGATCGCCCAGCCGTAGCGCGTGGCCGCGGAGGGCAGCGCTGCAACCATACCTACGGAGAGGGCGAGGGCGCCGAGCGATGCAGACCATCTCCACCGCCCGCTCGGAGCATCCAGCAAGCGGATCGCGGCCAGGGCGACCACGATCGCGAGCGGCAGCAGGTGGATCGAGTAGCGCCCTTCCTGGAAGCCGGGGCCGCGGTACGGCGCCAGCAGGGCCATCGCAACCGGGTGCACCAGCAGGACGAGTGCGGGCGCGAGCGCCGCGCGTCCCCAGCGACGGCCGAGCCACCACAGGCCGGGAAGCAGCAGAACGGGAAGCACCACGTCCGCCTGCCACAGCCATCGGGCCCATTCGGTCTCGAACTGCCAGGGTCGGGTGAGCAGCGTGGTGGCGAGCGGCTCGCGAACGCCCGACAGCCAGCCGACGAGACCGCCCTCGATCTTCGCGGCCGCCGTTCCAGGCAACGGGCTTCCGATGGTGGATAGATTGAACGCAACCCAGGGGCCGATACAGGTCGCGGTGGGAGCGAGCCAGATCACCGCCCGTCGCCATGTCGGTAGCCCCGACAGCCAGAACAGGGGCAACAGGATCACGCTTTCCGGGCGCGCCACCGTGCCGAGCGCGAGCGCGCTTGCCGCCAGCACCGAGCGGCCTTGCGCGTTCAACACGAGCGCGGCGGTCACGAGCAGGGCGGCGAGTGTCACCTCCATGCCCGAGAGCGCGCCCCACACCATCGGCCCGGCGAGCGCGGTCAGCGCGGACGCGAGCAGGCCGAGGCTACGCCGCTCGGTCCAGATCTCGGCGAGTCGGCCGCCCACCCACGCGGCGCCGAGGGCGGACAAGAGGCCGAGGGCCTTGGCGAGCGCCGGGTGGCTGCCGAGCACCGCGAAGAGACCGCCGAGCGCGAGCGTCCAGAGCGGCGCCGTCGAGCCCGACACCGGCACCCCCGGGTTGTAGGCGAAGCCGCGCCCCTCGGCCAGGTTGCGCGCGAAGTGGAGATGGATCCACGAGTCGTCGAGCGGGAACGTCGCGAAACCGACCGGCCCGGCGAGCTGGCGGGTCCTCAACAGGAAGAGCGCGACAGCGACGGCGAGCGCCGCGGCCGACGCGGCGAGCGCGAGGCCTCGCCCCTTCACCGCCGAGTGCGCTCGAAGGTGTAGCCGGCGTACTCCACGGGCGTGCGGGTGAGCGGCAGGACGTACAGGTAGCGCCCGTAGGGCAGCGGGATCTCCCGCAGGCCGTCCGGCGCCGCGGTGGCGGGATCCCAGTGATCGACGAACCACACGAGCTGGCGGATCTCAGCGGGCAGTGCGATCCGGCTGCCCGGGGTGAGGATCATGGTCACCGCGGACTGGGGGGCGTAGAAGCCGAGCGGCATCGGGCCGAGCTGCACCTGGTAGATCGGATACTCCGGCATGTAGAACATGGCGTGCCGCAGCCACGGGTACGAGCGCGGGTTGTTCAGCTCCGTCACGAGCGCGGTGTCGGACGGATCGTACCGGGAGCGGATGTTGTCGACGTAGGTCCGGATGACCGCCTCGTGCTCGCGCAGGGCGGCCGCGGTGCGGCTCATGACCCAGTCGTGGAGCTCGTCGCGAGCGCGCCACAACCAGCTGTCGGTCGATCGACCGTCGAACTCGCGCGGCAGCGGTCGCGCGTTCACGAAGAAGCCGGTGTTCATGAGCACGAGCGGCAGCAGCACCGCGGTGGTGAGCGCCCACCGCCAGTTCGGCCGCCGCAGCCGCTCCGAGCCGGCCGCGACCGCCCATACCAGGACGCGGCTGAGCAGGATCACCAGCGCGGGAAGGAACGTGAGCACGTAGCCCGCGTTCCCGAAGTGCACCACCGTGTAGAACACCGCGGGCGGGACGATCCACACCAGCAGGAACCATTCGCGCTCGCGCCAGCCATGGCGGCGGGCATACGCCGGCACGGCCAGCGCCACCAGGCTGAGGGGTCCGAGCCCGACCAGCGTGGACTCGATCAGGTACCGCAGCTGCGCGAGGGTGACCTCGAGCGATCCACCGAGCACCGAGGTCGGCAGCACCATGGAGCCGTAGAGCTGCGTGGAGGCCGCGACGTACGCGGCAGGCCCGCCGGTCAGCCACATCATCGGCAGCAGCCAGGCCAGCACCGAGCCCGCGAGGACGAAGCCCGCGATGACCAGGCGGTGGCGGGAGCGCGCCCCAGGACGCG
>DATFWA010000156.1:0-10505 GCA_035259825.1 Candidatus Methylomirabilota bacterium
GCGCAGTCGTCGCCGCGATGACGTCCAAGCCCTTGGAGAACTTGAAAAATCGGGCTGGAATTGCTACAACGGTCAGGTGCTCGGAGCCGACGACTTCCGCCGTGTGATGAGCCACTTCGCTACCGGGGTGACGATCATCACCGCGTGGGACGAGGGCGGCCGCCCCACCGGCCTCACCGCCAGCTCCTTTACCTCGGTCTCCCTCAACCCGCCCTTGATCTTGGTGTGCGTGTCGCAGAAGGCCCAGAGCTATCCGGCCATCAAGGCGGCGGGCCGCTTCGCGGTCAACATCCTGTGCATGGGCCAGGAAGGCGTCTCGCGGCGCTTCGCGACCACCTCGGCGGGGGACGAGAAGTTCATCGGCCTGGACTACCGGACCGGCCCCTTCGGCCTCCCCGTGATCAGCGAGGCACTCGCCGAGCTGGAGTGCACGGTGGTGCACGCCTATCCGGGCGGCGACCACACCATCTTCGTCGCGCAGGTCGAGACTGCGGATGCCCGGGGCGAGCTCGGCAAGGAGCCCCTGCTCTACTTCCGTGGCAAGTATTCCCGCCTGCACCCGTAGGCGGCGAGCCTCTCCCTGATGGCGCCGGTTCCCCTCTCCCGACCGCCGGTCGATGACGAGATCAAGGCCGCGGTGCTGGTCGCGATCGATTCGCGACAGTACATCCTCGGGCCCGAGTGCCGGGCCTTCGAGCAGGAGTTTGCGGCGTACCTGTCGACGAAGCACGCCATCCTCACGAGCAGCGCCACCGCCGCGCTGTGGATGGGGCTCAAGGCCTGCGGCGTGAAGGCCGGCGACGAGGTCCTGGTCCCCTCGCACACCGCGTTCCCCACCGTGGAGGCGATCTGCATGACCGCCGCGGTCCCGGTGTTCGTCGACGTGGACGCGTCGTACACCGTCGATGTGCAGGACGCCGCCGCCAAGGCCACGCCGCGGACCGTCGGCTTCCTGCCCGTGCACCTCTACGGGCATCCCGCCGATCTCGACGGCATCCGCCGTCTCTGCGAAGAGCGCAGCCTCTGGCTCCTCGAGGACTGCGCGCAGGCGCACGGCGCCGTGTGGCAGGGTCGCAAGGTGGGCTCGTTCGGGCGAGCCGGGGTGTTCTCGTTCTATCCGTCCAAGAACCTTCCGGTGATGGGCGACGGCGGCCTCTTGGTCACCGACGACGACGACGTGGCCGCGCGGTGCCGACGGCTGCGCGACCACGGGCGGCTCAGCAAGGACGTGCACGCCGAGCTGGGCTTCAACCTGCGCTTCAACGACATCCAGGCCGCGGTGGGCCGCGTGCTGCTGCGGCGGCTCGATGCCATGAACGAGCACCGGCGCGCGCTCGCCGCGCGCTACCACGCCGGGCTCGCCGGCCTGCCGCTGGCGCTGCCGGTCGAGGCGCCGGGGGCGCGGCACGTCTATCATCTCTACGTGGTGCGGACGGCCGAGCGCGACCGGCTCGCCGCCTTCCTCAAGGCGCGCGGTATCGCCACCGGCATCCACTACCCGGTGCCGGCCCATCGACAGCCCGCCGTCGAGCTGGTGGAGCCGCCCGTCCTGCCCCACACCGAGCGGCTCGTCGGCGAGATCCTCAGCCTTCCGATCTCGGCCGGGCACACCGAGGAGGAGATCGACACGGTCATCGCAGCGATCAAGGAGTTCTACCGCGCAGGTTGACCGGCCGTCGGTGACGGCGATCACGCGGGGCACGACGTGAACATCCTCCAGATCTACCCGAAGGCGGACTACTTCACCGGCGCGGCCATCCAGCTGCGCGACCTCGCCACGGGACTGGCCGGACGTGGGCATCACGTGGTGGTGGCCACCCGGCCGAACATGCACTGGGCGCGCGCCTGCGCCTCCGGGCTCGTCGAGCATGCCACTGTGCCGATGCGGAGCGGAGCCGATCTGGCCTCCGCGTGGGCGCTGGGCCGCATCATCCGCGAGCACCGGATCGACGTCGTCCACTGCCAGAAGGGGCGCGCCCGCACGCTTGCGCTCCTGGCCGGTCTGGTCGTCCGGATCCCGGTGCTGATCCTGAACCGCGGGGTGAGCTTTCCGCCCGACCGCTGGAGCCGGCTCGGGTACACGACCTCCCGTGTGACCGCCATCGTGGCGGTGTGCCAGTCGATCAAGCGCGGGCTCGTCTCGGCGGGCGTCCCTTCGAGCAAGATCGAGGTGATCTACTCGGGCACCGATCTCGGTCGCTTCCATCCCGGTGTGGACGGCCGGGCCATCCGCAGCGAGCTAGGCCTCGGGCCCGGTCACGCCCTCGTCACCCAGGTCGGCATCCGCTCGTGGCGCGGCAACGACGACGTGCTCGAGGCTATGACCCGCGTCTGTCACGCGGCGCCCCACGCGCGCCTCCTCTTCGTCGGCGCACCGCCGCCCCGCGTGCCGATCCTGCGCGACAAGGCGTTCCGACGCGGCATCGGCGAGTCGGTGTTCGTGCTGGGCCATCGCGAGGACATTCCGGAGATCCTGTCCGGCAGCGACCTGGTGGTCGACGCCTCCTATGCTGGCCTCGGCCTCACCGGCTCGCTCCGCGAGGCGCTCGCGGTCGAGACGCCGGTGGTGGCCACCGACATCGAAGGTCACCCCGAGCTGATCCTCGAGGGCGAGACCGGGCTGCTGGTCCCGCCCCGGAACCCGGACGCGCTCGCCCAGGCGATCCTCCGCGTGCTCGAGAACCCGACGCGGGCCAAGGCCATGGCCCGGGCCGGCCGTAAGCGCGTCGAGGCCCTCTTCTCGATGGCCCAGAAGATCCAGCGGACAGAAGCGCTCTACCAGCGGCTGCTCACCGCGCGGAGATCCACGTGACCGCGCGCTATCGCCTCCTCGCGCGCCTCGTGCCGTATCTGAGGCCCTACTGGCCCATTCTGCTGCTGGGCGGGCTCCTGGCCCTCGTGGTATCGGGCTCCGAGGCCTTCATCGCCTGGCTGGTCAAGCCGGCGATGGACGACATCTTCCTCAAGCGCGACATGTCGATGCTGCGCCTGATCCCGCTGGTGCTCCTAGCGGCCTATCTGGTCAAGGGGGCCGGGCGCTTCGGCCAGTCGTACCTGATGGCCTCGGTGGGCGAGCGCGTGATCGCCCGCATCCGGGGCGAGCTGTACGCGCACATCCAGTCCATGCCGCTGTCCTTTTTCGCCTCCCTGCACTCCGCCGAGCTGATGACCCGCGTGGTGACCGACGTGAACCGGCTGGCCCGCCTCTCCTCCACCGTGCTCGTGATGGCGGTGCGGCACGTCGGCACCATCGTGGCGCTCATCGTGGTGATGTTCCTGCGCGAGTGGGTGCTGGCCCTGATCGCGATCGCGGTGTTCCCGGTGGTCGGGCTCGCGGTCCGGGCCATCGGCCGCAAGCTGTACAAGATCAACCGGCGCGCCCAGCAGAAGATCGCCGAGCTGAACGTGGTCCTGCAGGAGTCGTTCACCGGGACCAAGATCGTCAAAGCCTTCGGGCGCGAGCGCCTCGAGCAAGAGCGCTTCGACCAGGTCAACGACCGGCTCCTGGCCCTGGCCCTGAAGGACCGCCGCATCGACGAGATGGCGGAGCCAATCATGGAGGTGCTGGGCGCGCTGGCCATCATGGGCGCGCTCTGGTACGGCGGCTACCGGGTCATCTCGGGCGCGCTGACGCCCGGCGAGTTCTTCTCGTTCACCGCCGCGGTGATCCTGCTCTACGGACCGGTGCGGCAGCTCTCACGCATGGCCAACACCGTGCAGCAGTCGATCGCCTCGGTGGAGCGCGTGTTCGAGATCCTCGACACGCCGCCCGCCATCGTGGACGCGTCCGACGCGCACGCCCTTGCCGGCTTCACCGACACCATCGTGTTCGAGGGCGCGGGATTCCGCTATCCGGAGGCGGGGACCTGGGCCCTGCAGGACATCTCGCTAGCCGTGCGCAAGGGCGAGCTGGTGGCCTTCGTGGGCATGTCCGGCGCGGGCAAGACCACCCTGATGGAGCTGCTGCCGCGCTTCCACGACGTAACGGGCGGCCGCATCACGCTCGACGGCCGCGACCTCCGGACCGTCACGGTGGGTTCCCTCCGCGGCCTTATCGGCATCGTGACCCAGGATACGTTCCTGTTCCACGACTCGATCGAGTACAACATCGCCTACGGCCGGCCCGGCGCCACCGCCGCCGACGTCGAGCGGGCGGCCCGGCAGGCCCAGGCACACGATTTCATCGCGGCCCTGCCCGAGGGCTACGCCACCTCGGTGGGCGAGCGCGGGGTCAAGCTCTCCGGCGGCCAGGCCCAGCGGCTCGCCATCGCGCGCGCGTTCCTCAAGGACCCGCCGATCCTCATCCTGGACGAGGCCACGTCCGACCTCGACGCGGAGAGCGAGTTCCTCGTCCAGCAGGCGCTCTCTGAGCTGATGCGGGGCCGGACCGTGCTGGTCATCGCGCACCGGCTGGCCACCGTCAAGCACGCGGACCGGGTCGTGGTCGTGCACGGCGGCCGCATCGCCGAGATGGGCACCCACGACGAGCTGATGGCCCGCGAGGACGGCATCTACCGGCGCCTCGCCACGCTGCAGTCGCTCGACGCCCTGTCGACCTCCTGAGCGGCCTCAGCGCGGCATCAGCCGCTCGACTGCGCGGCCGCCCGCCGCGAGCAGCGAGGGATAGACGATGAAGCGGCGGAAGGGCTCGATGAACCGCATGTACACGGAACCGAGCCCACCGTGTGGCCTCACGTACACGGCCAAGCGCGGACGCCGCTCTACCAGCGAGAGATGCAGAAACCCGGTCACCGTCCGGTTCTCGATTCGCGAGAGCTGCTCCTCGGGCTCCTGGTAGACCGGCACGAAGCCGGCGCTTCCGCGATCCCAGCCGAACATTCGGCCGAGCCACCAGCGGATCGCGAACAGGGCCCGCGTCGCGGCCGACCATTGCTCACTTCGGAATGCCTCGACCCAGCGCGCGAGCGAGACGCCGGCGGGAAGCGGGGTCGCGATCTCCCAGACGTCGTGCAGCGCCAGGCCTTCCGCCGCAGCGAGGGCGTGGACCCGCCAGGGGCGTGCCAGGTGGTCCGAGGGATCGATCCGCCCGCCGGGAGACATCGTCTCGGCCCCGCCGCCGCGAGGCTACTCCCGGAAGCGGTTGACGATGGGCAGGCGCCAGTCCTTGCCAAAGGCGCGCGGCGTGATCTTGATGCCGATGGGGCCCTGGCGCCGCTTGTACTCGTTGCGGTCCACCATGGCGATCACCCGCTTCACCGTCGCCTCGTCGAACCCGCGTGCCACGATGTCCGCCACTCCCTGATCGCCCTCCACGTATGCCTCGAGGATGGCGTCGAGGATGGGGTACGGCGGCAGCGTGTCCTGGTCGGTCTGGTCCGGCCGCAGCTCCGCGGACGGGGCGCGCTCGAACACCGAGCGCGGGATGACGTCCCGGCCCGCGCGACGGTTGACGTGCTCCGAGACCTGGTACACCAGGGTCTTGGGCACGTCCTTGATCACCGCGAAGCCGCCCGCCATGTCGCCGTAGAGCGTGGAGTAGCCGACGCCGATCTCGCTCTTGTTGCCGGTCGTCAGCACCAGCCAGCCGAACTTGTTGGAGAGCGCCATCAGGTAGTTGCCGCGGATGCGCGCTTGAAGATTCTCCTCGGTGACGTCCTCCTTCAGCCCCTTGAACGGCTTGGCGAGCGCGCGGCGGTACGTCTTGAGAATGGGCGTGATGGGCAGGCGCAGGAACTCGATGCCCAGATTGCGCGCCAACCGCGCCGCGTCACCGCGGGTGCCCGCGGAGGAGAACTGCGACGGCATGGTCACGCCGGTGACGTTGGCCGCGCCCAGCGCCTCGACCGCGATCGCCGCCACCAGGGACGAATCGATGCCGCCCGAGAGCCCCAGCACCACGTGCGCGAACCGGTTCTTGCCGACGTAGTCGCGGGTGCCGAGCACGAGGGCCTCGTAGATCTCGTCCACCGGCTCGAGCACCGTCACTTCATGCGGGGGCAGCTTGGGCCTGGCCGGCGCGGGTAGCGGCGGCAAGGCGATGCGACGCGACTGGGTGCCGGTACCGCGCAGCTTCTCCTTGCGGCGACGCGAGTCGTGCAGCCGCGCCCGGAAGACCTCGTCGAGGTCCAGGTCCGCGACCACGAAATCCTCCTGGAACGCCTTGCCCCGCGCCAGGCACTCGCCCTTCTCGTTGAAGATGAAGGACTGGCCGTCGAAGACCAGCTCGTCCTGTCCGCCCACCGTGTTGACGAACGCCAGGCAGACTAGGTCGTCGGCCGCGCGCGTGGCCAGCATCTTCTCGCGGAAGCGCCCCTTCCCCGCGTGGTACGGCGAGGCGTTGATGCTCAGCACCAGCTCCGCGCCGCCGAGAGCCTGCAGCGTGGTGGGGCCGGTCGGGTACCAGATGTCCTCGCAGATGTTGGCGGCCACCACCGTCTCGCCCAGCGTGAAGACCGGCGCCTCGGTCCCCGACTGGAAGTAGCGGTTCTCGTCGAAGACGCCGTAGTTGGGCAGGTACTGCTTGTGATAGGTGCCGGCCTGGACGCCGTCGTGCAGGATCGCCGCCGCGTTGAAGATGTCGTCGCGCTTGTCCACGAAACCCACGATCGCGGTGAGCCCGCGGCTCGCCCGGGCCACGTCGGCCAGCGCGCGCAGGTTGGCCTCGATGAAGGCGGGCTTGAACAGCAAATCCTCGGGCGGATAGCCAGTCAGCACCAGCTCGGGGAACGCGACGATGTCGCAGCCGAGGCTCCGCGCGCGCTCCATGCCCGCGGTCACGATCCGGGCGTTGGCCTCGATGGCCCCCACCGTCGGATTCACCTGGGCCAGCCCAACCCGGACGCGCCGCATGGCGGTATTCTACTCTCTCCCGCCCGCTTTCACCGTCAGGTGCAGGCCGGCCAGGATGGCAAGCCCGCCCACGATCGTGAAGACGGTCAGCGGTTCGTGCAGCCACCACACGCCGATCAGGGCGCCGGCGAGCGGCTGGACGTTGACGAAGATGGCCACGCGAGAGGCGCCCAGCCGCTCGAGGCACCAGTTCCACACCGCGTAGCCCAGCGCGGTGATGACCACGCCGAGGTAGAGCGTCCCCGTCACCGCGCCGGCGGTCCACCGCGGCATCAGCCCGGCGCGCCACTCGAGCCACGCGAGCGGGACCATGGTGAGCGCACCCCACAGGATCGACCACGCGGTCACGACTAGCACCGGGTGGCTCGCTAACACTTTGCGACCCAGCAAGGAGTACACAGCGTAGGCCAGGCCGGAGAGGATCAGGAGCAGATCACCGCGCCAGCGCGGCGCCAGCGATTCGGTCAGGCCGGGAATGCCGTTCACCACCACGATCACGGTGCCGATCAGGGCGAGCGCGGCGCCGACCGCCTCGCGCCGGGTGAGCCGCTCGCCCAGGAGCACCGGCGAGAGCAGCAGCAGAGAGGTCGGCTCCACCGTGATCAGGAGCGCGGCGTTGCTCGCGGTGGAGCGCTCGATCCCCCAGTTGCCGAGGCCGAACGCCAGCGCGAAGCCCACCACGCCCATCAGGAACACCCGCCCATGATCGTGCATCGACATCTTCGTGGTCCGGAGCCCGTGCCACGCCCAGGCCACGAGGATCACCGCCCCGACCAGGGATCGCCCGAGGCCGAGCATCGCCGGCGGGACGTCGTCGAGGACCACCCGGGTGACGCCGTAGCTGGTGGCGAAGATGACGTTGGCGACGAAGAGCAGCAGGTAGGCGCTCGGCATCCGGCGCGGTCGGCGACTAGTGGAGGCGGCGGCCGACGCGGTCCCACCGCGTGTGGCCTTCCGCGTCCGAGGACCAGTAGATCCAGACCGGGCGGCCGACGATCCGGTGGCGCGCCAGCGGGCCCCAGTGGCGGCTGTCCTCGCCCGCGTTCCGATTGTCGGCCATCACGAACACCGCATCGGTCGGGATCTGGACCAGTCCCGCGTTGCCGGGCTCCCGCGCCTCGGCGCTCCAGTCGGCGTACGGCTCCGGGAGCGGCCGGCAGCCATCCCGCCGCGGCTCGCAGTTGATGTAGACGTCGTGCCCGTCGACGACGATCTCCTCGCCGCCCACGCCGACGATGCGCTTGACCAGCAGCAGCTCGGCCTCGGCCGGATCCGTGAACACGACGAGATCGCCGCGCGCCGGCCAGTGGGCCGCCTTGTCCATCAGCACGTAGTCGCCGGCCAGCAGGGTGGGCGCCATGGAGGCGGACGGGATCCAGACGCCCTCGAAGCGGCTGCGGACCGCGAGGGGCAGTGCGATGACGAGCGCCAGCGCGCCGACGAGGAGCAGCGCCCGGACGATCCGGCCGGAAGAGTTCACCGGTCTACGCTAAGCCACCCCGCTCCCGACTCGATCACGTATAATCGCGCGCATGAAACCCAAGATTCCCTGGCTCCCCCACGAGGTCCAGCCAGGTCAGGTCACTGAGCCGTGTCCGGTCTGCGGCGCCCGCAAGCTGATGCCGTGGACGTTGAGGCGAGATCCGAAGCGGATCACCCTGCTCCGGACCTGGGTGTGCACGAATTGCCAGCACACCGAGGAGCGCGACGAGCCGGAGAGCTAGGAGGCGGGCTCAGCCCGCCGCGTTCACGAAGTCCAGCAGGATGCGAAGACGGGCGTAGTCCGAGCGGTTGAACGGGACCACCAGCCGCGGCAGTTCGGGCAATTCGTCGCCCTCCCCGGCCACTGGCCCCGGGGCCTGGGTGGCCGGCGCGCTCAGGATGTCCCGGAACTGCACGTTGAGGTCGGCCAGCACCGCTTCCGGAAGCGCGTGGCGGATCCGCAGCACGAGCGAGTCCCGCACGTACCGCTGCGAATGACAGAGGCGATAGAAACTCTCCACCTCCGCCACGGCCTGCTCCACGTCGTCGGCGATGCGATAGAGGTCCGGATCGTTCGCCGAGACGAGTCCCCGCCCGACCATCTCGCGCCGGACGAACTCGTCGAAGCGTCTCCAGTAGGTCCCGCCCGGCTCGTCGAGCATCACCAGCGGCAGCACCGGCGACTTGCCGGTCTGCACCAGGGTCAGGGCCTCGAACGCCTCGTCCGCGGTGCCGAAGCCGCCCGGGAGGAAGACCATGGCGTGGGCCTCGCGCACCAGGAACAGCTTGCGGGTGAAGAAGTACTTGAACGAGATCAGCTTGGGATCGTCGGCGATCCAGGGGTTGGCTTCCTGCTCGAAGGGAAGCCGGATGTTGAGGCCGAAGGACCGCTCGGCGCCGGCCCCTTCCTGCGCCGAGCCCATCACGCCGGCCCCCGCGCCGGTCATCACCATCCAGCCGGCGCCGGTGATCCGCTTGCTGAACGCGAAGGCTTGCTCCGAGATCGGGCTCGACCGCGGCGTGCGCGCCGAGCCGAACATTGTCACCTTCGGCACGTTGCGCCACGGCGCGAACACCTTGAACCCGTAGCGGATCTCCTTGAACGCGGCGTTGGCGATCTTGAGATCGGCGATGCCCGCGCCGTCCTCGTACATCTTGAGCGCGGTGGTGAGCATCTCGGCGTAGAAGGGCCAGGTGGCTTCGGGGACCCGGAGATGCTCCAGGAGGGCGTCCAGCCGGCGGTTCGCTTCCTCGGACTGCAACTGATACCTGCGATCGGCACTCACAAACCCAGTATACATCTCGGTCGATTCAGGCCAGCGTGTGCCGGATCATCTTGCCTTCGACGAGGTACACCACCATCTCCGCAATGTTGGTGGCGTGGTCGGCCACCCGCTCCATGAAGCGGGAGATGAGGATGACGCGGATGGCTCGCGGAATCGTCCGCGGATCCTCCATCATGAAGGTCAGCAGCTCGCGGAAGATCTGCTCCTTGAGGGCGTCCACTTCCGCGTCTGCCCCGCACACTTGCCGGGCCAGTGCGGTGTCCCGGGCCACGAAGGCGTCTAGGCTCTCCTTGACCATGCGCTGGGCCCGCTCGGCCATTCGGGGCAGGTCGATGTAGGGCTTGAGCTGCGGCTCCCGGTTGAGCTCGAGCACTCGCTGGGCGATGTTCACCGCCTGGTCGCCGATGCGCTCAAGGTCGGTGACGATCTTCATCGCGGTGGTGATGAAGCGCAGGTCGCCCGCCGCGGGCTGGTGCAGGGCGAGCAGGCTCACGCACTGCTCGTCGACCTCCACGTCGTACGCGTTGACCTGCCGGTCGCGCTCGATGACCTCCTGGGCGATAGCGTCGTCGCGCTCGATGAGCGCGCGCATCACCCGGCGGATCTGGTCCTCGACCAGCCCGCCCATCGCGAGCAGGGTCTGCTTGAGCGCCTCCAGCTCCTCGTGGAAATGTCGCTGCATCGCGCCTCCTACCCGAACCGGCCGGTGATGTAGTCCTCGGTGCGCCGGTCGCGCGGGGTGGTGAAGATTTCCTTTGCCACGCCGAACTCCACCAGCTCGCCCAGCAGGAAGAAGCCGGTCCACTCCGACACCCGCGCCGCCTGCTGCATGTTGTGGGTGACGATGGCGATCGTCAGCTCCTTCTTGAGATCGTGGATCAGCTCCTCGATGCGCGCGGTGGCGATCGGATCGAGGGCGGAGCACGG
>DATFWA010000157.1:0-30134 GCA_035259825.1 Candidatus Methylomirabilota bacterium
ACCAGCGACACCGTGGCCGTGATGGCGAACGGCCTTGCCGAGAACGCCTCGCTGGAGCGCGGAGGCAAGGCGCTGCGTCAGTTCGCGCGCGCGCTCGAAGCCATCACCGACCGGCTGGCCCGCATGCTCGTCGAGGACGGCGAGGGCGCCTCCAAGCTGGTGCGGGTGGCGGTCCGCGGCGCGCGCACCCGCCGCGAGGCGGAGGTGGCGGCCCGCTCGGTGGCCAACTCGCCGCTGGTCAAGACCGCCATCAACGGGGCCGACCCCAACTGGGGGCGCATCATGATGGCGCTCGGCAAGAGTCCCGCGCGGGTGGCCGCGGACCGGGTGGCCATCGCGATCGGCGACGAGCCCCTGGTGGAGAAGGGCATGCTGCGGACGGGTGCCCGCATCGACCGCATCCATGAAGTGATGGGCGGCCCGAGCTACACCATCGCGATCGACCTGGGGCTCGGCCGCGGCGAAGACGCGGTGTGGACATCGGACCTGACCGAGGAGTACGTTCGAATCAACGCGAAGTACACGACCTAACACGCACGGCTCCGAGCTTCGGTCCCCGTCGGCCGCGTCGGCCGCTCGGGGAAGCGCCGCCTCCCTTTCCGGGGGCCGGCCGCTCGGGACCGGAGGCCAACCGAACGACGACGGAAAGGACAACGGACGCATGGCGACCCTCACCATGAAGGAACTGCTGGAGGCCGGGGTGCACTTCGGCCACCAGACCAAGCGCTGGAATCCGAAGATGCAGAAGTACATCTTCGGCGAGCGCAACGGCATCTACATCATAGATCTACAAAAGACCCTCAAGAAGTTCCGCGAGGCCTACGCCTTCGTGCGGGACCTCGCCGCCGACGGCGGCATCGTGCTCTTCGTGGGGACCAAGAAGCAGGCCCAGGAGACGGTGCTCGAGGAGACCACCCGCTGCGGCATGTTCTACGTCAACCACCGCTGGCTGGGCGGGACCCTCACCAACTTCGCGACGATCCGGAAGTCCATCGCCCGACTCAAGAAGCTCGACGAGATGAGCGAGACCGGCGAGTACGAGCGGCTGCCCAAGAAGGAAGTCATCGGGCTGGAGCGCGAGCGGGCCAAGCTGCAGAGTGCGCTCGTGGGCATCAAGAACATGGACCGGCTGCCCTCGGCGATCTTCATCATCGACCCCAAGAAGGAGTCGATCGCGGTGGAGGAGGCACGCCGGCTGTCGATCCCGATCGTGGCCATCGTGGACACCAACTGCGATCCGACCGGCATCGACTATCCGGTGCCCGGCAACGACGACGCCATCCGCTCGGTCCGTCTGATCACCTCGCGCATCGCGGACGCGATCATCGAGGGCAGCGGCAGCCTGGCCAAGCAGGAGGCCGAGACCGAGATCCCCGCGTCGCCGGATCTGCCGCTGGTGACCGAGGCCGAGATGTCGGCCTCGGCGGAAGCCGGCGCCTGAGCGGAAGGCGAGGAGACGACATGGCCGCGTCCGCGGAACAGGTGAAGGAGCTCCGGGAGCGTACCGGAGCGGGAGTGATGGACTGCAAGGTGGCGCTCGACGCCTCCAAGGGCGACATGCAGGGCGCGATCGAGCATCTCAGGAAGAAGGGGCTCGCCGACGCGGCCAAGAAAGCGCATCGCGAGGCGAAGGACGGGGTGGTGACGTCGTACATCCACCCCGGCGCCAAGATCGGCGTGCTGGTCGAGGTCAACTGCGAGACGGATTTCGTGGCGCGCACCGACGACTTCCAGCAGCTGGTCAAGGACATCGCGATGCAGGTGGCCGCGGCCAACCCCTCCTACGTGTCCCGGGAAGACGTCCCGGGCGCGGTGGTGGAGAAGGAGCGCGAGATCTACCGGACCCAGATGGCGGATCAGAAGAAGCCGGCCCAGGTGATCGACAAGATCATCGAGGGCAAGCTCGACAAGTTCTACGCGGAGTCCTGCCTGATGGAGCAGCCGTTCATCCGGGACTCCTCCGGCAAGACCCGGCTGCGTGACATGGTCGATCAGGCGACCGCCAAGATGGGCGAGCGCATCGTGGTGAAGCGCTTCGCCCGCTTCCAGGTGGGCGAGAGCTAGATTCCATGGCCGCTCCCGGCGCGGCTCCCGCGTACCGGCGCGTCCTGCTCAAGATCTCGGGCGAGGCGCTGGCGGGCGGGCAGGGCTACGGGATCGACCCCGACGTCATCGGTCGCATCGCCGAGGAAGTGGCCGAGGTGGTGCGGCTCGGCGTCGAGCTGGCGGTGGTGATCGGCGGCGGCAACATCTTCCGCGGCATCGCGGCCAGCGCCGGCGGCATGGATCGGGCCACCGGCGACTACATGGGCATGCTCGCCACCGTGATCAACGCGCTCGCCCTGCAGGACTCGATCGAGAAGGCGGGAGTGCCCACGCGGGTCCTCTCCGCGATCGAGATGCGCGCGGTCGCCGAGCCTTACATCCGGCGTCGGGCCATTCGCCACCTCGAGAAGGGGCGGGTGGTGGTGTTCGCGGCGGGCACCGGCAATCCATTCTTCACCACGGATACGGCGGGGGCCCTCCGCGCGGTGGAGATCGGGGCCGAGGCCATCCTGAAGGCCACGAAGGTCGACGGCATCTACACCGCCGATCCGGCCAAGGACAAGACCGCGCTGCGTCTGCCCCGGGTCGGCTATATCGAGGTGCTCAACCGGGGACTGCAGGTGATGGACACCACCGCCATCTCGCTCTGCATGGACAATAAGCTGCCGATCGTGGTGTTCGACCTCACGCGCAAGGGCAACATCCGACGAATCGTCACGGGCGAGCCGGTCGGCTCGGTGGTCTCCGCCGACGTGGGCGCGCCGAAAGGATGAGGCCATGACCCAGCAAGCGGTGCTGAAGGAGCTCGAGACGCGGATGCAGCAAGCCATCGACGCGCTGGCCCGGGAGTTCGGGGCGGTGCGCACCGGTCGCGCGAATGCCTCGCTTCTCGACTCCGTCCGCGTCGAGGCCTACGGCAATCTCACCCCGATCAACCAGGTCGCCTCGGTGTCGGTGCCGGATCCGCGCACAATCGTGATCCAGCCGTGGGACGCCTCTCAGCTCAAGGAGATCGAGAAGGGCATCGCCAAGTCCGATCTCGGCATCACCCCGAGCAACGATGGCAAGGTGATCCGGCTCACGATGCCCACCCTGACCGAGGAGCGACGCAAGCAGCTGGTGAAGACGGTGGGCAAGTTCGCCGAGGACGCACGGGTCTCGATCCGCAACGTGCGGCGCGAGGCCAACGACAAGCTCAAGGCCCTCGCCAAGGACAAGAAGGTGTCCGAGGACGATGAGCGTCGCGGCCACGATCAGATCCAGAAGGTGACCGACCGCTTCACCGCCAAGGTCGAAGAGCTGACCAAGAAGAAGGAACAGGAGGTGATGACGGTGTAGCTGGCGGCTTGCCCGAGGGCGGCTAGCCGACTGGCAGACCTTCGTTTAGTTCTTCAAGGCTCTTCATGTGCGGGGGCCTAGAAATGGCCCCCGCACTCCCCCAGTGCGCGGAAGTGGCGGCCGACGAGCGCGCAATATCGCGAAATCGCAGCTGGTTTTCGTTCGTATCGACGGGTTTTTCCTGGCAATTCATAAGCCCCTCACGTAACATGCCCTGATATGGCTGCGAAGGCCGGAGTCGACGCCTCGGTGGCGGATCTCTCCACGCTGCACGAGGACGCGCTCCGCCAGCGGATTCTCACCCGTCCCGTCCCGCGTCACGTGGCGGTCATCATGGACGGAAACGGGCGCTGGGCCACCAGCCGCGGGCTGCCGCGGGCCGCCGGGCACGGCGAGGGCGTCAAGTCGCTCCGGAGCGTGGTGCGCGCGGCCGGGGAGCTCGGCGTCCAGTTCCTCACCATCTACGCCTTCTCCTCGGAGAATTGGCAGCGGCCGCCCCACGAGGTGTCCACTCTCATGACCCTGCTGGAGCGCTCGATCGAGCGCGAGCTGCCCGAGTTGATGGAGCGCAACGTGCGCTTCCGGGCCATCGGGCGCCCCGACGGCGTCCCGCCGCGGGTCGCCGCGGGCATCCGGCGGCTCATGGACGCGACCGTGGGCAACACCGGGCTCACCCTGCTCATGGCCTTCAACTACGGCGGGCGCGACGAGATGGTGGACGCGGTCCGCTCCCTGGCGCGGCAGGTCCAGAGCGGCGCCCTGCGGCCGGAGGACATCGACGAGGTCCGCGTCTCGCGTGCGCTCTACACCGACGGCGTGCCCGATCCCGATCTGCTGATCCGTACCAGCGGCGAGCAGCGCCTCTCCAACTTCCTGTTGTGGCAGATCGCCTACACCGAGCTGTGGATGACGCCTACCCTGTGGCCGGACTTCGGCGCGCGCGAGTTCTGCGTCGCGGTGGCCGAGTTCCAGCAGCGCAATCGGCGGTTCGGGAGAGTCTGATTGTCGCGCGCGCAGGACGTCCCCTTCGCGCGGCCGGCCGAGGCCGCCCGCCCGTCGCGCGGCGCGGCGCTGGGCCGGCGACTGCTCAGCACCGTGGTCCTGCTGCCCCTCTTCGTGTGGATGGTGCTCGCGGGGCCCGCGTGGCTGTTCGGCTCGGTCATGGTCCTGGCCGGGGCGCTCGGTCAGTGGGAGTTCACCGGTATGTTCGAGCGCGCCGGCATCACCAGTTTCCGTTGGCTGGGTTTGCTCGGGGGCTCGCTGGTGACCGCAAGCTTCGCGCTGCCGCTCTCGGAGCAGGCCACGCTCACCGCGGTGGTGCTCACGCTGCTCGTGACCGGTCTGTTCCGTCGCGAGGCCGGGCGCGCCGTGTGGGAGCCGATGGCGGTAACGCTGCTCGGTATCGGATACGTCAACTGGCTGCTCGGCTACGCGTTCTGGCTGTACGACCTGCCCGACGGCGTGAAGTGGGTCCTGCTGCTGGTGTCGGTCACCTGGGTCGGAGAAACCGCGGCCTACGCGATCGGCTCCACCGTCGGCCGTCACAAGCTCGCCCCGGTGGTCAGCCCGCGGAAGACGGTGGAGGGAGCCCTCGCACAGCTGATCGCCTCGGTGCTGGGCGCGCTGGTCGCGCGGGCGTGGTTCTTTTCGAGCCTCTCCATCGAGAGCGCAATCGTGGTCGGGCTCCTGCTCGGCGTAGTCGGGCAGATCGGCGATCTGGTCGAGTCGGCGATCAAGCGCAGCCTCAACACCAAGGACACCGGCGGACTGATTCCCGGACACGGCGGTATGCTGGACCGGGTGGATAGCCTGCTCGTCAACACGCCGGTGCTCTTCTACTACGCCACCTACGCGAGGACCCTGGGCACATGAAGCGCTTGACCGTGCTGGGTGTCACCGGATCCGTCGGCCGGCGCACGCTGGAGCTGGTGGAGCATTTCCCGGATGCCTTCCGCGTAGAGGGCATGGCCGCGCGCGGCTCGAACCCCGAGTTGATCGCGGAGCTCTGCCGACGTCATCGGCCGCGCGCGCTCGCCCTCACCGACCGGAGCGCGCTCGATAGGGTGGCCCGCGCGCTGCCTAGCCCTCGGCCCGAGCTGCTCGCGGGGCCCGAGGGCCTCGTCGCCGTCGCGGGGCAGCTGGACGCCGACGTGGTGCTCTCGGCCATCGTGGGCGGCGCCGGCCTGTTGCCGACCATGGCCGCGATCCGGACCGGCAAGCGGGTCGCGCTCGCCAACAAGGAGACGCTGGTGATGGCGGGCAGCCTGATGACCGCGGCGGCCCGCGAGCACGGCGTGCCGCTGCTGCCGGTGGACTCCGAGCACAGCGCGGTGTTCCAGTGCCTCGAGGGTCACAATCGCGACGAGGTCCGCCGCATCCTCCTCACCGCGTCGGGTGGCCCGTTCCGCACCATGAAGGCGGAGGAGCTCGGACGGGTGACGGTCGCGGAGGCGCTCAACCATCCCACCTGGCGGATGGGCGCCAAGATCACGGTGGACTCGGCCACGCTCATGAACAAGGGCCTCGAGGTCATCGAGGCGCGCTGGCTGTTCGATGTCCTGCCCGAGCAGGTGCACGTCGTCGTGCATCCGCAGTCCGTCATCCACTCGATGGTCGAGTACGTGGACGGCTCGGTGATCGCGCAGCTCGGCGTGCCCGACATGGGCATCCCGATCCTCTATGCACTCACGTACCCCCGCCGCCTGCACTGCCCGGCCGAGCGACTCGATCTCACCCGGATCGCCTCGCTCTCCTTCGAGGAGCCGGACGTGGAGCGGTTCCCGTGTCTGGCCCTCGCGCGCCAGGCCCTGCTCGAAGGCGGGTGCGCTCCGGTGATCCTCAACGCGGCCAATGAGGTCGCGGTGGCCGCGTTCCTGGAGGGACGGATCCGGTTCACCCAGATTCCCGAGCTGATCGCGGAAGCGCTGGCGAAGGTGCCGGCCCGCGCGCTCGATAGCATCGACACCTGCGTGGACGTCGACACCCGGACGCGGGCGACGGTGCGCGACTGGCTCCCCGGCGGCGTGGCCGCCGAGGTGCGATAGCGGAGGCGGCTGTGGCAACGCTTCAGATGCTCATCTCGTTCGTTGTGGTGCTCGGCATCCTCATCCTGGTGCACGAGCTCGGCCACTTCTTCATGGCGCGGCTCGCCGGGGTCGGCGTGGAGCGCTTCTCCATCGGATTCGGCCCGGTGCTCTGGCGGGTACGGGGGAAGGAGACGGAATACTGCGTCTCCGCGATCCCGATGGGCGGCTACGTCAAGATGATGGGCGACGACGAGAACCCGCTCGAGGGGGGCAAGGGCGGCACGATCGATCCGGCCAAAGCGTTCAATACCAAGCCGCTGATCGCGCGCTTCCTGATCGTGTTCGCGGGCCCGGCCATGAACTTCATCCTGGCCGCGGTCATCGCCGCGCTGATGTTCATGCTGATTGGTCGTCCGGTCGCGCCGGCCGAGATCGGCCGGGTGACCGAGGGCGGACCCGCGGCCCAGGCCGGGCTCAAGACCGGCGAGCGCCTCGTCGCGGTGGACGGCAAGCCGATCCAGTACTGGGAGGACCTCGCGCGGGTCGTGCAGTCCGCCGGCGGGCGCGCGCTCTCGGTGACGGTGCGAGGTCCCGGCGGCGAACGGACGGTGACCCTCACGCCGGCGCAGGCCAAGCGCAAGGACCTCTTCGGCGACGAGCAGGCGGTGTGGGAGGTCGGGGCCACGCCCTACGTGCCGGCCGCCATCGGGGACACCGTGTCGGGTGATCCCGCGGACGCGGCGGGCCTCAAGCCGAACGACGTGGTGACCGCGATCGAGGGCCAGCCCGTCCTGGCGTGGGACGAGCTGGCCGAGAAGATCCACCAGCGGGCGGAGCAGCCGACGCGTCTCGAGGTCAAGCGGGGTGGTGAGACCCTGACCATCACGGTGACGCCCAAGAAGGGCAAGATTCCTGGCCCCGACGGCAAGGAGACCGAGGTCGGGCTGATCGGCATCCGGCCGAGCGGCGCGGTGACCTTCGTTCGCTCCAACCCGATCACCTCGATCTGGGACGGGCTGGTCTGGTCGGTGGACGTGACGGTGAAGACCGCGATCGGACTCTACAAGATCGTGGTGGGTCAGCTCGACCGCAGCAATATCGGCGGCCCGATCCAGATCGCCAAGACCGCGGGCGAGCAGGCGCGACAGGGCATCGTGAGCCTGGCCCTGTTCACGGCCGTGATTAGCATCAACCTCTTCCTCCTCAACCTGCTGCCGGTGCCCATGCTCGACGGCGGGCACCTGCTCTTCTTCGCTTTGGAGGCGGTGCTGGGGCGGCCGCTGTCGGTGCGCAAGCGCGAGGTGGCGCAGCAGGTCGGCTTCGCCCTCCTGATGCTGCTCATGGTGTTCGCCTTCTATAACGATTTCAAACGGATCGGACTCTTCTAAATGGGACAGTACGAACGTCACGTCTTCGTGTGTACCCAGGGCGACACCTGCCCCGCCCAGGGCGATGTCGAGAAGTTCGTCAAGACCCTCCGGACCGGCGTGGCCACCGCGGGTCGCCACGTCGAGGTCCGCGTCAACAAGGCGGGCTGCTTCTCGCAGTGCGGTCACGGTCCCATGATCGTGGTCTATCCAGAGAATGTCTGGTACGGCGGCGTCCAGGAGAGCGATCTGCCCGAGATCCTCGAGTCGCACATCCTGAACGGGGTGCCGGTCAAGCGCCTGCTCTACGACCCGGGCGTGAAGGGCGCCAACAAGGTCAAAGAGAAGGACAAGACGTAGCCCCATGCGGTGGACCCGGTCGCTGATCCCCACGCTCCGGGACGATCCCGCCGACGCCGAAGCCATCAGCCACAAGCTGATGGTGCGCGCCGGCCTCGTTCGTCAGCTCGCGGCAGGCATCTACGTCTACCTGCCCCTGGGCCTCCGGGTGCTCGAGAAGGTCAACACGATCATCCGGGAGGAGATGAACCGCATCGGGGGGCAGGAGATCGAGATGCCGGTGCTCCATCCCGCTGAGATCTGGCAGCAGTCGGGCCGGTGGGACGCGATCGGCGGCGAGATGTTCCGGCTCAAGGATCGCTACGGGCGCGACATGTGCCTGGGCATGACCCACGAGGAGGTCATCGCGTGGCTGGCGGCCCGGGAGATCCGCTCGTACCGCGACCTGCCCCAGATCTGGTACCAGATCCAGACCAAGGAGCGGGACGAGGCGCGCCCGCGCTCCGGCGTGCTACGCACGCGTGAATTCCTCATGAAGGACTCCTACACGCTTGATCCCGACGTGGCCGCGCTCGAGGTCTCCTACAACGCGCACAAGGACGCCTACTGCCGAATCTTCGATCGCTGCGGTCTCACCTACGTAGTGGTGCAGTCGGATCCGGGCATGATGGGCGGCTCGGGCTCGCACGAATTCATGGCCCCCAGTGCGGCCGGCGAGGACGACGTGGCCCTCTGTGAGGCTTGCGGGTACGCGGCCAACGTGGAGCTGGCCCGTGGCGTGCCGGGCCCGCCCGCCTCGTCGATCGCCGCCAAAGGTGAGGTGGCGACCCCGAACGTCCGCACCATTGCCGAGGTCTCGACCCTGCTCAAGATCGATCCGAGCGCGACCATCAAGTCGCTGGTCTTCATCGGCCCGGACGGGCCCGTCCTCGCGCTGGTCCGCGGCGACCACGCCCTGCACGAGCGCAAGCTCGCGCGCGCCTTGAAGGCGGAGGCCCGGCCAGCGCATCCCGACGAGGTGCGGCAGCATCTCGGCGTCTCTCCGGGCTCGATCGGGCCGGTGGGCGCGCGGGGCGCCCGCATCGTTGCCGACGAGTCGCTGCGCGAAGGACGGTACGTGGTGGGTGCCAACCGCGAGGGCTTTCATCTGACCGGCGTGACGCCCGGGCAGGACTTCACTTGCGAGTGGGCGGACCTGCAGGTGGCCCTGGCCGGGGAGGGCTGCCCGACGTGCGGCAAGCCGCTGCGCATCGAGCGCGTCATCGAGATCGGCAACATCTTCAAGCTCGGTACCAAGTACTCGGTCCCGCTCGGGGCGATGTACCTGGACGAGGGCGGTAAGCAGCAGCCCATCGTGATGGGCTCTTACGGGATCGGCCCGGCCCGGATCGCGGCGGCCGCGGTCGAGCAGCGGCATGACGCCGACGGCATCGTATGGCCCTGGGCGATCGCCCCGTTCCACGTCCACCTGGTCCCGGTCGCGGTCAAGGACGCGGCCCAGATGGGCGCGGCCGAGGAGATCTATCGGGATCTGCGAGCGGCCGGCCTCGACGTGCTGATGGACGACCGGGAGGAGCGCGCGGGGGTCAAGTTCAAGGACGCGGACCTGCTCGGCATCCCGCTCCGGGTGACCGTGGGCAACGCGCTGGCCAAGGAGGGTGTGGTGGAATTGCGGCAGCGGAGCACCCGGACCGATCGCCGGGTCCCCAGGGACCAGGTCGTGGCGGCGGTGCAGGAGATGGCGAAAACGATTTCATAGTCGGCGGGTGCCACCTTTGCGGGGTCGCGCCCTTGCGGGGGTCGGGTCCCTGTGCTAAAGTCCTGAAAAAAGTGGGCCGGTGCCCACTTTTTTTTGTGGGGGTCTCGGCGTGGCGGACGATGCACAGTGGCTCGACCAGATCGAAGAGGTCGTGGCGCCGGTGCTCGCGTCGCGTGGCATGAGCCTGGTCGACAGCGAGTGGCAGCGTGAAGGGCGCCGCTGGGTGCTCCGGCTGTTCGTGGACAAGCCGGGTGGCGTGGGGATAGCGGACTGCCAGGCGTTCAGCCGGGAGGCCGGCGACGTGCTGGACGTCTCCGGGCTGATCGAGCCCTCCTACGACCTCGAGGTATCCTCGCCGGGGCTGGATCGGGTCCTGAAGAAGGACCGGGAGCTCCGCTGGGCCATTGGTCGTGACGTGCACTGCTGGGTGAGCGAGCCGGTGGATGGTCGGCTGGAGTTCTCGGGCCGACTGGCCGACGTCTCGACAGTTGTGCTTACGCTGGAAGAGACGCCGGGGACGCGGTGGGAGATTCCGCGCCGCCTGGTGACGAAGACCAGGCTCGAGCTGACCGCATTCGGGCGAGCGAAGCGATGATGAACAAAGATCTCATCTACGTAATCGAGCAGATCGGGCGAGAGAAGGGGATCAACAAGGAGGTCCTCTTCGAGGCGCTGGAGTCTGCCCTGTTGTCGGCGTCCAAGAAGACTATGGGCGCGGCGGACAACGTGCGGATGCAGATCGACCGCCACAGCGGGGCTCTGCGCGTATTCGCCCGCAAGAAGGTGATGTCGGCGGTGACCGATCCGAAGCTCGAGATCACGCTGGAGGAGGCGCGGCAGCTCAACGCCGACGCGCAGCTCGATGACGAGATCGAAATCGAGCTGGCTCCCCAGGAGTTCGGGCGCATCGCGGCCCAGACCGCCAAGCAGGTCATCCTGCAGCGAGTCCGTGACGCGGAGCGTGACGCGGTGTACTCCGAGTTCATCGATCGGGAAGGCCGCATCGTCCGCGGCACCGTCCACCGCATCGAGAAGCGAAACGTGGTGGTGGAGCTGGGCAAGGCGGAGGCCGTCATCACCGAGCGGGAGCAGCTTCCCGGCGAGCGGTACAATCCCGGCGACCGGCTGCGGGCCTACATGCTGGAGGTGAAGAAGACGGCCAAGGGGCCGCAGATCCTCCTGTCGCGGACGCATCCCGGGTTCCTCGTGCGCCTTTTCGAGACCGAGATCCCGGAGATCACCGAGGGCATCGTGCTCGTGAAGGCGGCGGCCCGTGAGCCCGGCGAGCGGGCCAAGGTCGCGGTGGCCTCGACCAAGCGTGACGTGGATCCCATCGGGGCCTGTGTCGGCCTGCGGGGCACCCGCATCCAGGTGATCAGCCGCGAGCTTCGGGGCGAGAAGATCGACATCGTGGAGTGGTCCCCGGACCCGGCCGTGTTCGTGGCCCGCGCGCTGTCGCCGGCCAAGGTGTCGTCGGTCACGGTGTCGGAGCCGGGGGAGGGCGAGTCCCACGACGAGCTACGCCCCGAGGGCCGATCGGTCCTGGTCATCGTGCCCGACAACCAGCTCTCGCTCGCGATCGGTAAGAAGGGGCAGAACGCGCGGCTGGCCGCGAAGCTCACCGGCTACCGAGTGGACATCAAGAGCGAAGGCGAGATCGAGGAGGAGCGGCGGCGGGAAGAGCAGGAGCGTACCGAGGGCCGCGAGGACCTGGCCAACCTGCCCGGTGTCGGGCCGCAGCTGGTCGACCGCCTAGTGGACGCGGGTCTGCACTCGCCGGGTCGGATCGTGGCCGCGGGCATCTTGGCGCTGCAGGCGCTGCCCGGCGTCGGCGAGACCAAGGCAAGCGCGATCCTGGCTGCGGCGACGGCGTGGGTGGCGGAGCATCCGGCGCCGTCGGCAGACGACGGTCCGGAGAGCCCGGAGCCCGACCACGGTGGCTCGGAGATCCAGCCGAACCATCTGGAACGCTGACGCGACGGGGCGACTACGGGGCAAAGGCCCAAGGGGCAACGGCCGAGTCCGCCGCTGCGGACCTGCATCGCCTGCCGGACGGTGCGGGCGAAGGAAGAGCTGATGCGGCTGGTGCGGGACGAACAGGGGACGGTGCGAGTGGACCGTGAGGGAACTGCGGCGGGGCGTGGCGCGTACGCGTGCCCCACCGTCGAATGTCTGGAGAAGGCGCTACAGGCGGGGAAGCTCGGTCACGCGTTCAAGCGAACGAGCCGGCCCCCGCACGAGAGCGCGGCAAGTATTCTGGCGAACAGGACGAGGAGGTAGGCGCGCGTGGCGGCACGGGTGAAGGTCATCGACCTGGCGAAGGAGCTGGGCGTCACTAGCAAGGACTTGATCGTGGCGCTCGAGGGCATGGGGCACAAGGGTATGCGGGCGATGAGCCCGCTGCTCGCTGCGACCGCCAACGATCTGCGCGTAAAGCTCGGCCGCGGCCGCGAGCTGCCTCCCGAAGCCAAGCCCAAGCGCGTCCCGAAGCCAAAGGTTGTCGAGGGCGATGGAATCGCGGCGGCCCCGAAGAAGCGGGCGAGCGCCAAGAAGGCCGCCGCCAGCGTGACCGAGGAGGCGGCGCCCGCCGTCGAGATCGCGTCCGCGCCGCCGCTGGAAGCGCAGAAGCCGGCGGCGACGATCATCCGTCCCGCGCCGGCTCCGGTGCCACCGCCCGCGCCGGTCGAAATCGCGCCGGCTCCTCCCATCGTGCCGGCTGCCCCAGCGCCGCCGACGGCTCCGCCTGCCGCGCCGCCGAAGCCTGCGGCGCCGCCGACGCCCGCGCCGCCGGTACGTCCCGCTGCGGTTGCCCCGCCGGCCGAGGTGAAGCCGGCTCCCGCACCTCCGGCGCCGCCCCGGCGCCTGCCGACTCCGCCGCCGCGGACGGTGGTGCCGCCGGCGGCGCCGCCGCGCCCAGCCGCGCCGCCGGCGCCCCCGCGCCCGGCCGCACCGCCGATTCCGGCTCGCCCGGCCGCGGCCGCGCCGGCGACGGCGGTGCCCAAGCCCGCGCCCGCTCCGGTCGCGCCGCCAGAGCCGCAGGAGATCAAGCGAGAGCTGATCAAGCTACCCGAGTCGGTCACGGTGGGCGAGCTGGCCGCGGCCATGCGTCGGAAGACGACCGAGGTGATCAAGGCTCTGCTCGACCTGGGCGTGATGGCCACCGTGAACGAGGTGCTCGATCCCACCGCGGCCAAGCTCGTGGCCGACAAGTTCCACTTCGACGTCGAGGTGCGCTCCCTCGAAGGCGACGTGATCGAGGAGGAGGAGTCGGATCCGGCGCAGCTGCGGCCCCGGCCTCCGGTGGTCACGGTGATGGGCCACGTCGACCACGGCAAGACCTCGCTGCTCGACGCGATCCGCACGACCAAGGTGGCCGAGCGCGAGTTCGGTGGCATCACCCAGCACATCGGCGCCTACCAGGTGGACACCAGCCACGGCAAGGTCACGTTCCTCGACACGCCGGGCCACGAGGCGTTCACCGCGATGCGCGCGCGCGGCGCGCAGGCCACCGACATGGTGATCCTGGTCGTCGCGGCCGACGACGGGGTAATGCCCCAGACCGTCGAGGCCATCAACCACGCCCGGGCGGCCAACGTGCCGATCCTGGTCGCGGTGAACAAGATCGACAAGCCGGGATCCGATCCCGACCGGGTGAAGCGCGAGTTGTCCAATCACGGCCTGGTCCCGGAGGACTGGGGCGGCCAGACCATCTTCATCCACACCTCCGCGAAGCGCGGCGACGGCATCCCGCAACTGCTCGAGATGACCGCGCTGCAGGCCGAGATCCTCGAGCTGCGCGCCAACCCCGGCCGCGCCGGGCGGGGCGTCATCGTGGAAGGGCGGCTGGACCGCGGCCGCGGCCCGGTGGCCACCGCGCTCATCCAGTCCGGCACCTTGAAGGAAGGCGACGCGGTGGTGGTGGGCTCGCACTCCGGCCGCGTCCGCGCGATGTTCAACGACCGCGGCAAGAAGGTGGCGAGCGCGGGGCCCTCGGCACCGGTCGAGATCCTGGGCCTCTCCGGCGTGCCGCAGGCCGGCGACACGATGCTGGTGGTCTCCGACGAGCGCAAGGCCCGGCAGATCGCGACCGTGCGCAGCGAGCGCGACCGCCTGAAAGGCAAGAGCGCGGCGCGGGTCACCCTCGAGGACCTGCACAAGCAGATCGCGGCGGGCGAGGTCAAGGAGCTGCGCCTGGTCATCAAGGCCGACGTGCAGGGCTCGGTCGAGGCCTTGACCGAGTCGCTGGAGCGGCTCTCCACCGACGAGGTGAAGCTCAAGGTCATCCACAGCTCCGTGGGCGCGGTGACCGAGTCCGATGTGATGCTGGCCTCCGCCTCCAACGCCATCGTGCTGGGTTTCAACGTGCGCGCCGACGTCAAGGCGACCACCCAGGCGCAGGCCAACGGCGTGGACATGCGCAGCTACAACGTCATCTACGACGCGATCAACGACGTGAAGGCCGCGCTCTCGGGCATGCTGGCGCCCGAGATCCGCGAGGTGGTGCTGGGTCGGGCCCAGGTGCGCCAGCTCTTCCCGATCTCCAAGGTGGGCACGATCTACGGCTCCGCGGTCACCGAGGGCAAGATCGTCCGCGGGGCGAAGACCCGCATCAAGCGCGGCGAGACCGTCCTGGGCGAGAGCACGGTGTCCTCGCTCAAGCGATTCAAGGACGACGTGCGCGAGGTGCTCCAGGGCCTCGAGTGCGGTATCGGCATCGAGGGCATCAAGGGCGTGCAGCCCAACGACGTCATCGAGGCCTTCACCACCGAAGAGGTCGCTCGGACCTTGTAGCGATGTCGGGCGCGCGGGTGGCGGTCGGCACCGTCGAGCTGCACCTGCCCGACGTGGGATCGCTCAAAGGCAAGCGCCACGCGCTCAAGGGACTCAAGGACACGCTGCGCCGCCGCTTCGAGATCTCGGTCGCCGAGGTGGACCATCACGACGTCTGGCAGCGCGCGACCCTCGCCCTGGCCTGTGTCTCGGGTGACTCCCGTCACGCCAACGAGGTGATCTCGAAGGCCATGGATTACATCGAGGACCACGTGGACGGCTACGTCACCGACATCCAAGTAGAAGTTCTGTGAGGCACCATGCAAGGCAAGCGGCTCGAGCGGGTGAATCAGCTGATCAAGGAAGAGATCTCGATGCTCGTCCAGCGTCAGCTCAAGGACCCACGGCTGGGCTTCATCACGGTCACCGAGGTGGACACCAGTCCCGATCTCAAGCACGCGAAGGTCTACGTCTCGGTACTGGGACCGGAGGAGCAGTGGGCCGCGTCGTTCAGGGCCCTCGAGAGCGCGCGCGGCTTCATCTGGAGCTGGCTCCGTCGTCACCTGGACCTGCGCGCGACCCCGGAACTGCTGTTCCGTCCCGACCGGTCCATGGAGCACGCGGCCCACATCCAGTCGCTGCTCGCATCGCTCAAGACCGACGACGCCGATTCGCCGGAGCGCGACTGAGATGAGCTCCGACGCCTCGAGCATCACCGTGGTCGCGCCCGAGCCGCCTGCGCGCCTGCTCGAGCTGCTGCGCCGTCCGCGCGGCGAGGCTCTCATGCTGGGTCACGTGCATCCCGATGGCGACGTGCTCGGCACCCTGCTCGGTCTCGGGCTCGCCATGGAGCGGGCCGGGTGGACGGTCAGCTTCGCGGGCCCCGACCCGGTGCCCGATGTGCTCGACTTCATCCCCGGCGGCAACCGCTGGCAGGTGTGGAGGAGGGCGCCGCGGCGTTTCGAGACCATCGTGCTGACCGATTGTCCCAACGATGGCCGGACGGAGGGCCTGCTCGAAGGCGTGCGAGCACCCGCCAGCCAGGTGCTCAACATCGATCATCATCCGGACAATCGCCGCTACGGCACCGTCAACTGGATCGACCCGTCCGCGGCGGCCACTGGGGAGATGATCTTCGACCTGCTCACCGCGCTGGAATGGCCGATCGGGCGCGAGGTCGCGCTCGGACTCTACACCGCGGTCCACACCGACACCGGCTCGTTCCGCTACTCGAACACGACGCCGCGGACCTTCCGCATCGCGGGCGCGCTGACCATGGAGGGCGCCGAGCCCGCGCTGGTCACCGACCGCCTGTACCAGCGGCGCCCGAAGGACGCGCTGCTCACCCTGGGCAGCCTGCTTAGCCGGGTGGAGGTCAGCGAGGACGGGTTGATCGCGACACTCACCGTGCCGGAGGGAGCGGCCTCCGAGGAGTTCATGGCCGCGGAGGACCTGGTCACCTATCCGCGCTCGATCGCCGGGGTGAAGGTGGCGGTGCTCCTGCGGGCCGAGCCGAGCGGGCTCGTGAAGGCGAGCCTCCGCGGCAAGGGTGACATCCCGGTGAACCGCATCGCCCACCAGTTCGGCGGCGGCGGCCACGCGAACGCGGCCGGCTGCACGCTCCCCGGGCCGCTCGCCCAGGCGAAGACCACCCTCCTCGCGGCGGTGAGGCAGGCGCTCGACGGCAGGACATCGTGAGCGACCCGCCGCGCTCCGGGATCCTGCCGGTCGAGAAGGGACCGGGAGTGACATCGTTCCAGGTGGTGGCCCACCTGCGACGGATTCTTCGCGCGCCCCGCATCGGTCACGGCGGCACCCTCGATCCCGCCGCGACGGGACTGCTGCCGATCCTCATCGGCGAGGCCACGAAGCTTACACCTTATCTCATCGATCTCGACAAGGAGTACGTGGCCACCGTGCGGCTGGGCGTCACGACGGAGAGCCAGGATCTCTCCGGAGCAGTGATCGAGACGCGACCGGTTCCCGCGCTCGACGCCGCCGCGATCGAGGCGGCGCTTTCGCCCTTCGTCGGCGTGATCCGTCAAGTGCCTCCGATGTTCTCCGCGCTGCGAAGGGGCGGCAAGCGTCTCTACGAATTGGCCCGCCAGGGCGTCGAGGTCGAGCGCGAGCCGCGCGAAGTACGGATCGACGGCATCCGTCTGGAGTCGGTCAACCTGCCCGACTTCGTGATCCGGATCCGCTGCGGCAAGGGCACCTACGTGCGGACCCTGGCCGCGGATCTCGGCGTGGCTCTCGGCTGCGGCGCGGCGCTGGCCGGGCTGGTGCGGACCCGCGTGGGGCCCTACACGGTGGATGAGGCGGCCTCGTGGGACGAGGTGCGCGAGGCCCGCTCAGGAGAACGCCTCTGGGCGCGGGTTCAGCCGCCCGACAGTGCGCTGGGCGTGCTCGCTCTGGTGCGGCTCGATGCGGAGGCCGCGCGGGCCTTCGTTCACGGCCAGTCGGTGCCGATCGAGACGCGCGCCGCCGGCCTGCTGCGCGTCTACGGGCCCGAAGGCCTGCTCGGGGTGGGGCAGGGGCTGGGGGACCGGGTGAAGCCCGAACGACTCCTTCATGCGGATCCACCGCGACCTTCGGTTCTTCCCGCCTGAGCTGCGGCCCTCGGTGGCCGCGCTCGGGGCGTTCGACGGCATCCATCTCGCCCACGCCAAGATCCTCGACACCGCGGTGGAGCGTGCGCGGGCCCTCTCACTCTCCGCGGTGGCATGCACGTTCGATCCCCACCCCACCGCGGTCCTGAGACCCGAGAAGGCGCCGGCCCCCATCGGCACGCTGGACGAGAACCTGGCCCGCATTGCCGAACACAGTCTCGACGCGACGCTGGTCATCCCGTTCACGTTGGAGTTCTCCCGCATGGAGGCGGAGGCCTTCGTGGACGAGGTGCTGGTGAAGGCGCTCGGCGTGCGCGAAGTCGTCGTCGGCTTCAACCACACCTTTGGCCGCGGCGCCCGCGGCACCGCAGCGTTGCTGCGAGACCTCGGAACGGGCCGCGGCTTCGTGACGCACGTGCTGCCGCCGCTGCAGGTCAACGGGCTCACCGTGTCGTCCAGTGCCATCCGGGACGCGCTCCGCGACGGTGACGTCGACCTGGCCGCGGCGCTGCTGGGCCGGCCGTATTCCGTGACTGGAACCGTGCAGCGGGGCGCCGGCCGGGGCCGCACCTTGGGATTCCCCACCGCGAACCTCAGGCCCGACCGGCCCCTGGCGCTGGCCGGGGGCGTCTACGCGGCCCGGGCCCGGTGGGACGATCGGCGGGCCGACGCGGTGGTCAACATCGGCTACCGGCCGACATTCGAGGAGTCGCAGTACTGGATCGAGGCCTACCTCTTCGATTTCTCAGGCGACCTGTACGACCGGACGCTGAGGCTCGATTTCCTGGGGCGGATCCGAGCCGAGATGAAGTTCTCTGGCATGGAGGCGCTCAAGGCGCAGGTCCAAGCGGACATGGGGGAAGCCCGGCGGCTGCTGCGCGCGCAGACCGGTACACCACCGGCGGGGTGAGCGGTTGTAAGCCTCACTACCGCGTGTTACACTCCGCTCTGTTCTGACGCGGGTTTGAGTGGTCCAACGAACCCGTCCCAACGGAGCCGCAGTCGGGGCCCTGGGGACGTGGCGATTGGGGGGGGAACCCCCGGGAGGAAACCGGCATGCGGCTGTCCCAGGACAAGAAGAAGAGCCTCATCGAGCAGTTCAAGGTTCACGAAGGCGACACGGGCTCGCCCGAAGTGCAGATCGCGCTCCTCTCCGAGCGGATCAACGGCCTCACCGACCACTTCAAGACCCATCAGAAAGACCACCATTCCCGTCGCGGGCTGTTGATGCTGATCGGCAAACGCCGGGGCCTTCTCGAGTACCTGCGCAAGAAAGACTCGGAGCGCTACCGAGCGGTCACCGAGAAGCTCGGGATTCGTAAGTGACAGCAGACCCCGATCGGATCGAATCGCACGCTCGCCCGGCCCCGTCGGGCTTCATTCCCAGACACACCCACCGTCATAGCCGCCGCAGGAGGACGCTGACCGTATGACTCACTCTGTGCAGATCCAGATCAACAACACCCCCCTGACCATCGAGACCGGCAAGGTCGCGAAACAGTCGGACGGTGCCGTGGTCGTTCGCTGCGGCGGCACCATGGTGCTCTCGACCGTGGTCGCCACCAAGAGCGCGCTCGAGGGCCGCGACTTCCTGCCCCTCACCGTGGAGTACCGCGAGAAGGCGTACGCGGGGGGCCGCATCCCCGGCGGCTTCTTCAAGCGCGAGGGCCGGCCGGACGAGAAGGAGACGCTGACCTGCCGGCTCATCGACCGGCCGCTGCGTCCGCTCTTCCCCAAGGGCTTCCGCAACGAGATCCAGATCATCAACCTGGTCATCTCCGCCGACAGCGAGAACGACCCGGACATCCTCGCGATGATCGGCTCCTCCGCGGCGGTCGCGCTCTCCGGGATCCCGTTCAGCGGCCCCGTCGGCGCGGTTCGGGTGGCGCTCGTGGACGGCAAGCTGGCGGCCAACCCGACCTACAAGCAGGTCGCGGATTCGCCGCTCGAGCTGGTCATCGCCGGCACCGAGGACGCGATCCTCATGGTCGAGTCCGGCGGCAAGGAGATCAGCGAGGAGCGGATGCTCGAAGCGCTCGCCTTCGGCCACGAGCAGTGTCGGGCGATCACGCGGATGCAGAAGGACCTCATGGCCAAGGCCGCAAAGCCCCGGTGGGCGTTCGAGCCCCAGGGGGCCGATCCGGCGCTGGAGTCACGGGTGCGGGAGCTGGCCTCCGCCAAGGTGTCGCAGGCGCTCTCGGTGCACGAGAAGCAAGCCCGGGCGCAGGCCCTCGAGGCTATCTTCGAAGAGGTCTTCGCCGCGGTCGGCGGCCCGGACGAGACCCTGAAGCCCAAGGTCCGGGACTACTTCGAGAAGGTCGAGAAGACCGAGGTGCGTCGGCTCATCGTCGAGAAGGGCATCCGGGTGGACGGCCGCAGCGTCAAGGAGGTCCGGCCCATCTGGGGAGAGGTGGAGTACCTGCCACGCGCTCACGGGTCGGCGCTCTTCACCCGCGGCGAGACCCAGGCGTTGGTGATCGCGACCCTCGGCACCAAGGATGACGAGCAGAAAATCGAGTCGTTCGAAGGGAATATGTATCGCCGGTTCATGCTGCACTACAACTTCCCGTCGTTCTCGACCGGCGAGGTGAAGCGCTTCGGCACCCCCGGCCGTCGCGAGGTCGGCCACGGCGCGCTGGCCCAACGGGCGGTGGAGGCGGTGCTGCCGACCCGGGAGGAGTTCCCCTACACGATCCGGGTCGTGTCGGAGATTCTCGAGTCCAACGGCTCGTCCTCGATGGCCACCGTCTGCGGGGCGTCGATGGCGCTCATGGACGCGGGCGCTCCGCTGAAGGCCCCGGTGGCGGGCATCGCCATGGGCCTGGTCAAGGAGGGCGAGAAGGTCGGCATTCTCACCGACATCATGGGCACCGAGGACCACTACGGCGACATGGACTTCAAGGTCGCCGGGACCGAGAAGGGCATCACCGCGCTGCAGATGGACATCAAGATCGGCGGCGTGTCGATCGACATCATGCGCGCAGCCTTGGCCCAGGCCCGAGAGGCGCGTCTGCACGTGCTGGGCAAGATGGCCGAGATCATCAAGGGGCCCCGGCCCGAGCTGTCCCCGCACGCCCCCCGCTTCCTCACCATCAAGATCCGTCCCGAGAAGATCCGCGAGATCATCGGCCCCGGCGGCAAGGTCATCCGCGGCATCCAGGAGAAGACCGGCGCCAAGATCGACGTGGAGGACGACGGCAAGGTCACGGTGTTCTCCCCGAGCAGCGAGTCGGCCCAGATGGCGGTCGGCATCATCCAGGACATCTGCCGCGAGGCCGAGCTCGACCGCATCTACGTGGGCAAGGTGAAGAGCATCAAGGAGTTCGGCGCATTCGTGGAGATCATCCCGGGCAGCGAGGGCTTGCTGCACATCTCGCAGATCGCGGAGAACCGCATCCGCTCGGTGAGCGACGTCCTCTCCGAGGGCGACATCGTGGCGGTCAAGGTCATCGAGATCGACGGCAACGGCAAGATGCGTCTCTCCCGCAAGGCGGCGCACCGGGACCAGCCCGCGATCGCCGAGCAGGAGAAGCTCAAGATTGCACCCGCTCCGGCGGGGGGCTCTGCCTAGTGCCCCATCGCAAGAGCGAGCTGCCCAACGGCATCCGCGTCGTCACGGAGACGATGCCGCATGTGCGCTCGGTCGCGGTCGGAATCTGGGTGGAAACCGGCTCCCGCATGGAGCCGGAGCCGCTCGGCGGCATCTCCCACCTGATCGAGCATCTGGTCTTCAAGGGCACCGCCACCCGCTCGGCCGAGGACATCGCCCGCGCGATCGACTCGGTGGGCGGGCAGATGGACGCGTTCACCGCCAAGGAGCACACCTGCTTCTTCGTGAGCGTGCTCGACGAGCACCTGCCACTCGCCGCCTCGCTGCTGACCGATATCCTGCGCCACCCCCTGTTCGCGCCGCCGGACATCGAGAAAGAGAAGGCGGTGGTTCTGCAAGAGATCAAGATGGTCGAGGACACCCCCGACGACCTCATCCACGATCTCTTCGCAGAGCAGATCTGGGCCCACCACCCGCTCGGACGGCCGATCCTGGGGCGGTGGGAGCAGGTCAAGCAGTTCGATCGGGAGACCGTGCTCCGCTACTTCCGGCGTGAGTACACGCCCGGCCGGATCGTGGTCGCGGTGGCCGGCAACGCCGAGCACGAGCAGGTGGCCGACCTCTTTGCGGCCGGCTTCGACGGGTGGGGCGAGCCGACCGAGCCGCACACCGTCGCGCCGCCGGTGATCCGCCCCGGCGTGCACACCGTACAGAAGACGCTCGAGCAGGTACACCTGCTGGTCGGCCTGCCGGGGGTGGCGGACCTGGCCCCGGAGCGCTACGCGCTCTACCTGCTGAACGACATCGTCGGGGGCAGCATGTCCTCGCGCCTCTTCCAGGAGGTGCGGGAGCGCCAGGCCCTGGTCTACTCGGTGCACTCCGGCCAGCAGGCGTACCGGGACGCCGGCCTCTTCTACGTCTACGCGGGCACGGACCCGGCGAACTTCGGCAAGGTCATGAACGCGCTGATGAAGGAGATCCGCTCGCTCAAGAAGGACGGGGTCACCGCGGACGAGCTGCGGCGCTCCAAGGACCACCTCAAGGGCAGTCTCATGCTCTCGCTCGAGTCCACGTCGTCTCGGATGAATCGCCTGGCTAGGCACGAGATGCGCTTCGGCTCGTTCATGACCATGGACGAGATGCTGGGCGCGATCGACGCGGTACGGATGGAGGACGTCGACGCCTTGATCCACCGCGTGCTCGACGAGGAGCAGCTCTCGCTCATGACCCTGGGGGCGGTCAACCGCCGGCACTTTCCCCGGGGCCTGTTCCGCTCCTAGGAAGTGGGGCCATGATCTCCCGCTACGCACGTCCAGAGATGGCGCGAATCTGGACGCAGGACGCGAAGTACGAGGCCTGGCTGCAGGTGGAGCTGGCGGTCTGCGAGGTCTACGCGCGCGGCGGGCTCATCCCGGTCGACGCGCTGGGGCGGATCAAGGCCCGGGCACGGGTCCAAGCCGCGCGGATCGACGAGATCGAGGCCACCACTCGCCACGACGTCATCGCGTTCCTCACGAACCTGGAGGAAGCGTTGGGCGCCGACTCGCGTTACGTCCACATGGGGCTGACCTCGTCGGACGTGGTCGACACCGCGCTGGCGCTCCAGCTGCAGCAAGCCTCCGATCTGCTGCTGGCCGGCCTCGAGAGGTACCGCGGCGCGGTCCGGACGCTCGCGCTGGAGCATCGGGAGACGCTCTGCGTAGGCCGCACCCACGGCATCCATGCCGAGCCAATGGTGTTCGGGCTCAAGGCCGCGCTCTGGTACAGCGAGGCCGGCCGCAACATCGAACGGCTGAGACGGGCCCGGGAGACGGTGCGGGTAGGCAAGCTGTCCGGGGCGGTGGGAACGTTCGCCCACGTGGACCCCGACGTGGAGGAGGAGGCTTGCCGGCTGCTCGGGCTCGAGGCGGATCCCATCTCGAACCAGATCGTGCAGCGCGATCGGCACGCCGAGTTCTCGGCCACCCTCGCGATCATTGCGGCCTCGCTGGAGAAGGTGGCCACCGAGATCCGCTCGCTCCAGCGCACCGAGGTCCTGGAGGCGGAGGAGCCGTTCACCGCCGGACAGAAGGGCTCGAGCGCGATGCCGCACAAGCGCAACCCGGTCTCGTGCGAGCAGGTGTGCGGCCTGGCCCGGCTGGTCCGCACCAACGCGCTCGCCGCGATGGAGAACGTGGCCCTGTGGCACGAGCGGGACATCAGCCATTCCTCGGTGGAGCGCGTGATCCTGCCCGACTCAACCTGCCTGGTGGACTACATGCTGCACCAGATGACCCGGATCCTGGATGGCCTGCAGGTGTACCCGAAGCGCATGCGCGAGAACATGGACGGCAGCTTCGGCCTCCTGTTCTCCCAGCGGGTGCTCCTCAAGCTGACCGACCAGGGGCTGCCCCGGCAGAAGGCCTACGAGATGGTGCAGCGAAACGCGATGACGGCGTGGCGAGAGAGGACCGCGTTCCACGACCTCCTCGCCGCCGACCGGGAGATCATGACGCATCTGACCGCGGCCGAGCTGTCCGAGTGCTTCGATCCGGCCTGGTACCTCCGCAATGTGCCGGCCATCTACCGTCGCGTGGGGCTCGCATGAAGGCGCGGGTGCTCGTGCGGCTCAAGCCGTCGATCCTGGATGCCCAGGGTGCCACCGTGAAGCGCGCGCTGGCCGGGCTGGGCTTCGACGAGGTGCAAGACGTGCGCGTCGGCAAGGTGGTGGACGTGGAGCTGAACGGCCTCGGCCCCGAAGAGGCCCGCCGCCGCGTCGACGAGATGTGCGCGCGGCTGCTCTGCAACCCGATTATCGAGGATTTCTCGGTCGAGATTGGCGAGGCGCAGCCGTAGGGCAGGGCGAGGCGCAGCCGTAGGCGAGCCGAGCGCATTCCAAGGAGCCTTTCAGGTTTTCTGCTGCTGGTCTGCTCTTGTCAGATCGTGAAGTGCAGGTTAGAGTGGCGGGGTAGTGACTAAAGGAGGAACACACGGTCCCATGAACTTCGGCGTGGTGATCTTCCCTGGCACGTGGAGTGACTGCGATTTTCACTACGTCATCAGCGAAGTGCTCCATCAGCAGGTGCGCTATGTCTGGCACCGGGACGCCAACCTCGCCGATTTCGACTGCCTGGTCCTCCCCGGCGGCTTTTCCTACGGCGACTACCTCCGGGCGGGCGCGGTGGCCGGCCGGTCGCCCGTCGTCGAGGCGCTGCCCGAGTTCACCGCGCGGGGCGGGCTTGTCCTCGGATCCTGCAACGGATTTCAGATCCTCTGCGAGGCCGGGCTGCTGCCTGGCGCGCTCATGCGCAACGAGTGCTTGCAGTATCGCTGCCAGTCCACCCACCTGCTGGTCGAGAACGCGGACACCGCGTTCACCCGTGCGTTGCGCCCCGGGCAGGTGCTGAAGATGCCGATCTCCCACGGCGAGGGCAAGTACCACGCCGATGCGGAGACCCTGCGGCGGCTGCGGGCGAAGAACCAGATCGTGTTCCGCTATTGCACCGAGCACGGCCGCGTGGTCAAGGAAGCCAATCCGAACGGCTCCATCGACAACATCGCGGGCGTCATCAACGACGAGGGCACCGTCCTCGGCCTGATGCCGCATCCCGAGCGGGCCGCCGAGGCGGCCGTGGGCGGCACCGACGGCACGCTGATCTTCAACTCGATTCTCGGCACCCTCGTCGAAGACGGCTCGTTCCTGAAGCGGTAAGCGACGTGACAACCCAGTGGGGACGGGGTGACCGCGGGCGACCCTAAGGTCACGCTGGAGCTGGCCCAGAGCCACGGCCTCACGGCCGAAGAGTACGATCGCATCATCCGGCGCCTCAGCCGGGAGCCCACGTTCACCGAGCTGGGCCTCTTCTCCGCGCTCTGGTCCGAGCACTGCGCCTACAAGCACTCGCGGGTCTTCCTTCGCTCGCTGCCTACCCGCGCCGCTCACGTGCTGCAGGGGCCGGGGGAGAACGCGGGGATCGTGGACCTGGGCGGCGACCTCGCGCTCACCTTCAAGATCGAGAGCCACAACCACCCCTCGTTCATCGAGCCCTTCCAGGGCGCGGCCACCGGGGTGGGAGGCATCCTCCGTGACATCTTCACAATGGGCGCGCGGCCCATCGCGGTGCTCGACTCGCTCCGGTTCGGCGATCCGGGCGATCCGCGCACGCGCCGACTCATCGAAGGCGTGGTCTCCGGCATCGGCTGGTACGGCAACTGCTTCGGCGTGCCGAACCTCGGCGGCGAGGTCGGCTTCGCGCCGGAGTACGCGGGCAACCCTCTGGTGAACGCGATGGCGGTGGGGCTCGTCTCCAAGCGCGGCATCTTCCGGGCGCGCGCCGACGGAGTGGGCAACCCGGTCTTCTACGTCGGCGCCAAGACCGGACGCGACGGCATCCACGGCGCCACCATGGCCTCCTCCACGTTCGACGAGACCGCGGAGGAGCGGCGTCCCACCGTGCAGGTGGGCGACCCGTTCACCGAGAAGCTGCTCCTCGAGGCCTGCCTCGAGGCCATGGCCACCGGAGCCATCGTGGGCATCCAGGACATGGGAGCGGCCGGGCTAGCGTGCGCCTGCTCGGAGATGCCGGCGCGCGCCGGCATGGGCATGGAGATCGAGGCCTCGCGCGTGCCTCAGCGCGAGACCGGGATGACCCCGTACGAGATCATGCTGTCGGAATCGCAGGAGCGCATGCTCCTGGTGGCCGCGCGCGGGCGCGAGGAAGACGTGCGGTGCACGTTCGCGAAGTGGGAGCTGGACGCCGTCGAGATCGGCCGGGTGACCGACGACGGCCTGCTGCGCGTCCGCTTCCACGGCACGGTGGTGGCGGAGGTCCCGGTGAAGGCCCTGGCCGACGAAGCTCCGGTGTACGAGAAGCCCACCGCGCGGCCCGAGTGGCAGGATGCCCTCGCGGGATTCGATCCGCTGTCCCTCACCACCATCGGCTCCGAAGCGTCCGAGACGCTCCTCGCCCTCCTGGCCTCGCCAGGGATCGCCTCCAAGGAGTGGGTGTACCGGCAGTACGACCAGCAGGTCGGCATTAACTCGCTGGTGCTGCCGGGCTCGGACGCGGGCGTGCTGCGCATCAAGGGCACGCGCGCCGGCGTCGCGGTCACCACCGACTGCAACGCGCGATTCGTGTACCTCGACCCTCGGGCGGGCGCCGCGATGGCGGTGGCCGAGGCCGCGCGCAACCTGTCGGTGAGCGGCGCGCGGCCGCTCGGGCTCACGGATTGTCTGAACTTCGGCTCCCCCGAGCGGCCCGAGATCCTGTGGCAGTTCAAGGAGGCAGTGGCGGGCATCAGCGAGGCCTGCCGCGCGCTTGAAATCCCCGTGGTAGGCGGCAACGTCTCCTTCTACAATGAGACCCTGGGTCAGGCGGTGCTTCCCACGCCGGTCATCGGGATGGCCGGGATCCTCGACGACGTGGAGGCTCGCTGCGCGCAGTGGTTCGTGGAGGAGGGGGATCGCATCGCGCTGCTCGGTCCCGACGCGGTCAGCCTGGGCGGCTCCGAGTGGCTCTGGGCGCGGCATCGTCAGGTGGCGGGCCGGCTCGCCTCGCTGGATCTCGCGGTGGAGCGGGCGGTGCAGGAGGCCTGCCGGGCGACCATCGGGGCGAGGCTCTTGGGCTCGGCGCACGACTGCGCGGAGGGCGGTCTGGCCGTCACGCTGGCCGAGGCGTGCGTCAGCGGACCGCGCCGGCTGGGGGCGGAGGTGGATCTCGGACCGGCCCGCGGCCCCGCCGATCTGACCCTGTTCGGGGAGGGACCGTCGCGGGTGCTGGTTTCGGTGAAGGTGGATCGGGCGCAGCACTTCGAGCAACTGATGAAGGAGTTCCGGGTCGAGTGGCGCTTCATCGGACGGGTCGGGGGCGATCGACTCCGGATCCGGGCGGACGCGGAGAGCCTGGTGGACTTGGAGCTGGATCGGATCTCGGGCGCGTGGAGGGGTGGCTTTGAGCGATATGTCAGCTGAGGCGACACCCATCGAGCCGGACGACGACAAGTTCCACGACGAGTGCGGGCTGTTCGGCATCTGGAACCACGCCGAGGCCGCCAACGTCGTGTACCTGGGTCTCTACGCCCTCCAGCATCGGGGCCAGGAGTCTGCCGGCATCGCCTCGACCGACGGCGAGCACTTCCAGGTCGAGAAGGCGATGGGCTGGGTCGCCGACGTGTTCAGCCGCGACCGCCTGAAGCGCCTGCCCGGCCACCGCGCCATCGGACACGTGCGGTACTCGACCGCGGGCAGCTCCAACCTCCGCAACGCTCAGCCCATCACCGGCACCACCGCGCACGGACCGGTGGCCATCGCCCACAACGGCAATCTGGTCAACGCCGAGGCGCTGCGCGAGGAGCTGGAGAAGGACGGCGCGGTGTTCCAGTCGTCCTCCGATACCGAGGTCATCCTGCACCTGCTGGCGCGCGCCGAGGGCGCGACGCTCGTGGAGCAGCTGGCCCGTGCGCTGACCCGCGTGCGGGGCGCCTACACCCTGCTGCTGCTCACGCCCGACTCGGTGATCGGGGTGCGCGACCCCTCGGGCTTCCGCCCGCTCACCTTGGGCCGTCTCGACGGCGCCCTGATCCTCGCCTCGGAGACCTGCGCGCTCGACCTGATGGAAGCCAAGGTGGAGCGCGACGTCGAGCCCGGGGAGATCGTGATCATCGACGAGCGCGGCGTCACCTCGCTCAAGCCGTTCCGTCCGGCCGATCGCCTGCAGTGCGTCTTCGAGTACGTGTACTTCGCCCGCCCTGACTCGGTGCTGTGGGGGCGCAACGTGCACGCGGTCCGCAAGGCGCTCGGCCACCAGCTCGCCCGCGAGTATCCGGTGGCCGCCGATCTGGTCATCGCGGTGCCTGACTCGGGCGTGGGGGCGGCGCTGGGCTTCTCGGAGGAGTCCGGGCTGCCCTACGACGTGGGCCTCGTCCGCAACCACTACGTGGGTCGAACCTTCATCGAGCCGCAGCAGGGCATCCGACACTTCGGGGTGAAGGTGAAGCTCAACCCGAACCGCGAGGTGCTGGACGGCAAGCGGGTGGTGGTGATCGACGATTCCATCGTGCGCGGCACCACCAGCCGGAAGATCGTCAAGATGATCCGCGCCGCCGGAGCACGCGAGGTGCACGTACGCATCTCGTCACCGCCGATCCAGTGGCCCTGTTACTACGGGATCGACACGCCCACGCGCCGCGAGTTGATCGGGGCGAGCCACAAGGTCGAGGAGATCCAGCGCTACCTCGGCGCGGACTCGCTCGGGTACCTGTCACTCGAAGGGATGCTCAAGGCCACCGGCTCCGATCCGCATCATTTCTGTCACGCGTGCTTCACCGGCCAGTACCAGGTAGGCTTCGAGTCCGAGGAGTTGGCGCAGCTCAAGCTGTTCGAACCGTAGGGGGTATGGATCCGCTGACGTATCGGGCTGCCGGCGTGGACATCCGAGCCGGCGACCTCGCGGTTTCCCGCATCGCGCCGCTGGCGGCGTCCACGCGCCGGCCGGAAGTGCTGGGCGGCATCGGAGCCTTCGCCGCCTTCTGCCGGGTGCCCGAGGGCTACCGCGAGCCGGTCCTCGTCTCCTCCACCGACGGCGTCGGCACCAAGCTGCGTATCGCCATCATGGCCGATCGCCACGGTACCGTCGGGATCGACCTGGTCGCGATGGGCGTCAACGACCTGCTGGTCCACGGCGCCGAGCCGCTCTTCTTCCTCGATTACCTCGCGGTGAACCGCGTCGATCCGGACCGGATCGAGACCATCGTGGCCGGGATCGCGGCGGGCTGCCGACAGGCCGGCTGCGCGCTGGTGGGCGGCGAGACCGCCGAGATGGGCTCATTCTACGCGCCCGGCGAGTACGACCTGGCCGGCTTCGCCGTGGGCGTGGCGGAGCGCAGCGCGCTCGTCACCGGGCAGCAGGTATCGGTCGGCGATCGGGTGCTGGGCTTGGCGTCCTCCGGGCTGCACTCCAACGGCTATACCCTGGCGCGCGAGGCGATCTTCGGCCGTATGGGGCTCAAGCTGGGCGATCCCATCCCGGGCACCGGGCGGAGCGTGGTCGAGGAATTGCTCGAGCCCACCCGGATCTACGTGAAGCCGGTGCTGGGCGTGCTGCGGGACGTGACGGTGAAGGCGATGGCCCACATCACCGGCGGCGGCATCAGCGAGAACCTGCCGCGCGTGCTCCCGCCCGGTCGGCGCGCCCGCATCGACCCGGACGCCTGGGCGCTGCCGCCCGTCTTCGGGGCCATCCAGCGCGCGGCCGCGGTGGACGACGCCGAGATGCGCCGGACGTTCAACATGGGCGTGGGCTTCGTGCTGATCGTCTCGCCCGCCGACGTCGGCGCCGTCGTCAAAGGGCTGCAGACCTCGGGCGAGCAGTGCTTCGAGATCGGCGAGATCGTGGCGGGCGAGCCCGGGGTGGACTATGCCTGAGCCGCTGCGGGTCGGCGTCCTCGCCTCGGGCCGCGGCTCGAACTTCCGGGCCCTCACCGAGGCCGCCGCGGCCGGCCGCATCCCGGCCTCGATCGTGGTGCTGGTCTGCGACCGTCCCGGCGCGCCGGTGCTCGACATCGCGTGCGCCTGCGGCATCGAGGCGGTGGTGCTGGACGGCAAGCAGCAGCCCTCGCGCGAGGCGCACGAGAAGGCGGTCATCGCCTCGCTCGAGGAGCGCCGCGTGGGCCTGGTGTGCCTGGCCGGCTACATGCGGCTGCTCACCGGGGCCTTCGTCGAGCATTTCCGCGGGCGCCTGCTGAACATCCATCCGTCGCTGCTGCCCGCGTTCCCGGGACTTCACCCGCATCGCCAGACCCTGGAGCACGGGGTGAGGATCTCGGGGGCGACCGTGCACTTCGTCGACGAGGGAACGGACACCGGGCCCATCGTGCTGCAGGCCGCTGTGCCGGTGCGGCCGGACGACACCGAGGCCACTCTGTCCGACCGCATCCTCGTCGAGGAGCACCGGCTCTATCCGGAAGCGGTCCGCCTCTTCGCGGAGGGCCGGCTCGAGATCCGCGGCCGCCGCGTCCACATCAGGGAGAGCCCATGAGCCGAGTCCGCCGTGCCCTCATCAGCGTTCACGACAAGACGGGCGTCGTCGACTTCGCGCGCGGCCTCCACGCGCTGGGGGCCGAGATCCTGTCCACCGGCGGGACCGCCCGGCTGCTCCGCGACTCCGGCGTGCCGGTGGTGGACGTGGCCGAGGTCACCGGCTTCCCGGAGATGCTCGACGGACGCGTGAAGACGCTGCACCCGAAGGTGCACGGCGGCATCCTCGCTAGGCGCGACGTGCCCGAGCACGCGGTCGCGCTGGAGCGACACGGCATCCGGCCGATCGACCTGGTGGCGGTGACGCTCTATCCGTTCGAGAAGACGGTGGCTACGCCCGGCGTCGGCCTCGAGGA
>DATFWA010000158.1:0-4283 GCA_035259825.1 Candidatus Methylomirabilota bacterium
CGTCCAGCTTCATCCGACCGCCCTGGATGGTGCTACGGGCCAGGCCGCGGAAGCGGTATCCGTCATACACGCTGGCCTCGCAGAGACGGTGATAGTTCTCCATGGAACAGGCGGCGCTCAGGCGCGGGCGCCGGCACGTCCGAACGGCGCGAACAGGCTCAGCAGGAGCCGACTGTTGAACCGGTGGCTGCCAGACAGGAGCTCGCGCAGGATGATGGGCGTCCAGCGCTCCGCAAATACCTGGGATGCCACGGCGACCGGACAGAACTGGCCATAGCTCCGCATGCCCGAATGCTAGGAGCCGCGAGGCGGAGCGGCAAGTCCATTTTATGGTCTTGGCGGGCTCCCGCGGCGCTGGCATGGTGGGCAGCCAAGGAGGACCTCACCATGCCCACAATGGAGACGCGTCCTATCGATTGCCTGGCCCTGGCCCGTGAGCTCGGACCCCGCTTCGCTGCGCGCGCGGCGGGGCACGACGCCGACGACACCTTCGTGGCGGAGAACTACGAGGAGCTACGGACGCACCGCGTGTTCTCGGCCGGCGTGCCCTCCGAGCTGGGCGGCGGCGGGGCCACTTACCGGGAGCTCTGCGAGATGCTGCGGCTGATCGCGCACTCGTGCAGCTCCACGGCGCTCGCCCTCTCGATGCACACGCACATCCTCGCCAGCACCGTGTGGCGCTGGCGCCATCAAGGTGCGCCGGTCGAGCCGTTCCTCCGCCGTGTGGCCGCCGAGGAGCTGGTCCTCATCTCGACCGGCGGGTCCGACTTTCTCACCGGATCGGGGGTCGCCGAGAAGGTCGAGGGCGGCTACCGGGTCACGGCACGCAAGATCTTCGGGAGCGGCTCGCCCGGCGGCCACCTCCTGATGACCATGGCCGTCTACGAGGATCCCAAGGACGGGCCCATCGTGCTGCACTTCCCGGTCCCGATGGACGCACCCGGCGTGAAGGTGTGCGACAACTGGCGGACGCTCGGCATGCGCGGCACCGGCTCCAATGACGTTCTGCTGGAGAACGTCTTCGTGCCCGACGCGGCGGTGGGCGTGCGGCGGCCGCCCGGACGCTGGGTGCCCGTGTTCCACGTGATTTACTCGGTCGCGTTCCCGCTCGTGTACTCGGTGTATCTGGGCGTGGCGGAGGCTGCGCGCGACCTCGCGGTGCGCGAGGCGGGGCGTCGGCGGGGAGACGCCACCACCCAGCTCCTGGCGGGTGAGCTGGACACCGAGCTCACCGCGGCGCGCCTGGCTGTCAAGTCCATGATCGATGCGGCCGACACGGACCAGATCGACGTTAATACGGTGAACGCGATGGTCATGGGCCGCACGCTGGCGGGCAGGGCGGTGCTGCGCACCTGCGACAAGGCGCTGGAGTTGGCGAGCGGCGCCGGCTTTTACCGCGCCGTCGGGCTCGAGCGCCTCTTCCGCGACGCGCAGGCCGCGCGTTTCCACCCCCTGCAGGAGAAGCCGCAGGCCCTGTTCACGGGACGTACGGCGCTCGGGCTCGACGTGAATGGCTGAGCGTCGAGCGCGAGCGCTGAAGTCGCGTCGATCCTATGCTGGGTGGGCAGCGACCGCGGCCCCGACGCGCTCGACGCCGGCGAATGAGCTCAGCGCGAGCCAGGTCGGGAAGGCGCGGACGAGCGCCGGCGGCCCATCGAACCGGATCAGGCCAGCACGGACGGTCTCGGCCAACCGCAGGTCACCCATCCAGACACGGGTCAGAGTCCGGAGGTCGGCGCTGACCACGATGTCGACCTGAAAACCGGGGTCCTTGAGGCAGAGGTCGACCTCCCGCCGCTCGAACACGAGCCACCACGTTCTCGGGCAACGCATGGTCACCGGCACCCCGCGGAAGTCGAAGCGCACGACGACCCGCTCCGGGGGCAGCGCGTCCAGGTTCACGCGCCGGTGGATGTCCCACATGAGCAGTCCCGCGTCCAGGTCACCGCGGTCAACCTGAGCACGGGCCCATCGCTGCCCCCACTCGCCGAAGCGCTCGATAAGCGGCCGCAACTCCTCACCCGCCTCTGTGAGGTGGTACTCGCGCCCGCGGCCATGCGGCCTGGCCACGCTCCTCACGATGCCGGCATCCTCGAGCTGCTCGAGACGTCCGGCGAGGAGGGTGGGCGACATGAGCGGCACACCCCGGTGGAGGTCGCTGAAGCGACGGCTCCCGCAGAGCAGCTCGCGCAGGACGAGCGGGGTCCATCGCTCGGCGACGATCTCGGCTGCCTTGGCGACCGGGCAGAACTGGCCGTACCCCTTCATCCTGGCCCGAGCGTAGTGGACGGCCGAGGGCGTCGCAACTCCATTTTTTGTACTTTTCGGCCCGGCCGGTGGGAGCCATGCTGCCGCTCACAAGGAGGTGCCACATGGTTACTCGATCAGCTCTCGAGACTGAGCGCCGCGACGCCACCGCTCTCGACGATGCGGCCCTCGCCGACCTGGCGCAAGACTTCCGTGGAGGGCTCATCCGTCCAGGCGACGCGCAGTACGACGCCGCCCGCGCGATCTGGAACGGTGCGATCGATCGTCGTCCCGGGCTCGTCGCGCGGTGCACCGGCGCCGCCGACGTCCGGGCCGCCGTCCGTTTCGCGCGCGAGCGCGATCTTCTCGTCGCCGTGCGAGGCGGCCGCCACAATGTCGCCGGCACCGCGGTGTGTGACGGTGGGCTCGTGATCGATCTCTCGCCGATGAAGGGCCTGTGGGTCGACCCGGCGCGGCGAACGGCGCTAGCGCAGCCGGGGCTCCTCTGGGGCGAGTTCGACCGCGAGACCCAGGCCTTCGGGCTGGCCGCACCCGGCGGGATCATCAGCCACACAGGCATCGCGGGTCTCACGCTGGGCGAAGGGCTCGGCTGGCTGATGCGCCGACACGGACTGGCCGCCGACAACGTCTTGTCGGCCGATGTGGTCACCGCTGACGGCGATCTCCTTCGCGCCAGCGCTGAAGAGCACGCGGACCTCTTCTGGGGGCTCCGCGGTGGCGGCGGCAACTTCGGGGTGGTCACGTCCTTCGAGTATCGTCTGCATCCCGTCGGACCGATCGTCCTGGCCGGCGTGATGCTCTACCCGGCCGCGAAGGCGCGCGAGGTCCTGGGCTTCTACCGCGACTTCATCGGGACCGCGCCCGACGAGCTGACGACCATCGTCGTCCTCCGGATGGCCCCGCCCGCGCCCTTCCTTCCTCCGGAAGTGCACGGGCAACCGGTCGTGGTCATCGGCGCGTGCTACGCGGGCTCCGTGGAGGAGGGGGAGCGAGTGGTGGCTCCGCTCCGGCGGTTCGGCGAACCGCTGGTGGACTTGATCCGGCCGACACCGTACGTCTCACATCAGGCGCTCTTCGATCCCACTGCGCCCCACGGGCTTGGCTACTACTGGAAATCGGAGTACGTGCCGTCACTCAGCGATGCCCTCATCGACACGCTCGTCGACCGGGCCTGGCGCGTCCCGACGCCGGAGTCTTACACGATCATCTTCCACCTAGGCGGCGCCGTCGGTCGACAGGATCCGGAGGCATCGGCCTTCGAGGACCGGCGGGCGGGCCATGCGGTGAACATCGACGCCGTCTGGTCCGAGCCCTCTCGCGCGTCCGCGTGCGTCGCGTCGACCCGGGAGCTGTGGGAGGCGGTGCGTCCGCATTCCACGGGTCGTGTTTACGTGAACTTTCTCGGGGAGGAGGGGGAGGACCGAGTACGGGCGGCCTACGGCGAAGCCAAGTACGAGCGGCTCCGGGCGCTCAAGCGCAAGTACGACCCGACAAACTTCTTCCGGCTGAACCAGAACATCCGACCGTAGATCGGCGTACGAGGACCTCAACTGCGACGCGGTCGGCCGCCGCGTGATCGTCTTCTGATTCAGGGGATGGTGTGCCTGCCGGCCACCGTGAAGCGCCCCGCGCCTTGCGGGGTCACCACCACCATCTCAGCAGGTGCGGGCATGACTCCCGTCAGCGCCGAAATGGTCGAGCCATGGGAGACCAGCACCACATTGCCTCCGGTGCGCCGCTCGCCGATCAGAGCTCGCATCTGACGTAGGTGCTCGGCCCGCGCCTCATCGCGGCCGAAAAGATTGCTGAGGGGCTGCCACACCTCGACGGCGCCGAAGGCCAATCGCGCCGTCTCGAGGCAGCGGCACCAGGGGCTCGACAGCACACGGTCGACCACGAGGCCGCGCGTGCGAAACGCTTCGCCGAGGCGCCGCGCGTCGCGGCGGCCCTCATCGGTCAGATTGCGCTGGGTGCTGCAGTCGTCGACCCGCATGCCGGGCGGATCGCCCACTCCC
>DATFWA010000159.1:0-13186 GCA_035259825.1 Candidatus Methylomirabilota bacterium
GTGTCGGGATGACTCAGCACCACGATCGCCTTCGCCACGTCCTCGGTGGTGGTGAGCCGTCGGTGGGGATTCCGCCGGGCCGCCTGCTGAGAGAATTCCTCGTAGTTCGGGATCTTCTGGGCGGCGGGGGTGGCGGTGACCCCGGCCCGGATCGAATTGGCGGTGATGCCGTGCGGAGCCAGCTCGGCCGCCAGCTGCCGGATGTTCGATTCCAGCGCGGCCTTGGCCGCCGACACCGGCCCGTAGAACGGAAGGACCCGGGCGCCGCCGGACGACGTCATGGCGTAGATGCGGCCGCCGCGGCTCATGAGCCCGCGCCCGACGAGCTCCTGCGCCCAGTAGATGAGGCTGTGGGCCATCACGTCGAGCGTCATGTCCATCTGAGCTTTCGTCACCGCTTCCTTCATCGGATCGGCCACGAAGAGCTTCAGCGTGCCGAAGGCGAGCGAGTGAAGCATGACACGCACCCGACCCATCTCGCCGCGCTCGCGCAGCACGCGCTCCATCTCGGCCGCGACCTCGGCGCGCTTCTCCTCGTCGGCCGCGTTGACGTTGAAGAAGTGGGCGCGCCGACCGAGCGCGCCGATCTCCGCGGAGAGGCGCTCGACGTTGAGCAGGGTCGCCTTGCGATCGAGATGCACTCCGAAGATGTCGAGGCCCGCGCGGGCCAGGGCCAGGCTCGTGGCCGCGCCGAAGCCTGAGGAGGCGCCCAGGATCAGAGCCCAGCCGCTCAGCGTGATCGGAGAGGCGTCGGTGGTCATGGCATCCTCGGTGTAGGAATTTCCTGCTCGCGCCGGGGCCATTCTATCAGAACTCCGTGCTACGATGTGGAGCGCCTATGGCGAAGACGGCGGGTATCTTGCTGATCGGCAACGAGATTCTGTCGGGCAAGATCACGGACGCCAACGCCGCGTACCTCTGCCGCGAGCTGCGCGCCCTCGGCGTGGAAGTGCGTCGCATCACCGTGATCCCCGACGAGATCGACCTCATCGCCGCCGAGGTGCGCGCGTTCAGCGCGGCCTACGACGTGGTCTTCACCTCGGGGGGCGTCGGGCCGACGCACGACGACGTCACCATCGAAGGGGTGGCCCGCGCGCTCGACGTGCCGGTGATCCGGGAGCCGCGGCTGGTCGAGGTGCTCGAGCGCTACTTCAAAGGCCAGCTCAACGAGGCGCGCCTGAAGATGGCCGAGGTCCCGCAGGGTGCCGAGCTGACCGCCGACGGCGCGCTGGTGTTCCCGGCGGTGGTGGTCCGCAACATCTACATCCTGCCCGGCGTGCCGGAGATCTTCCGCCAGAAGTTCGATTCCCTCAAGGAGCGGTTCCGCGAGAGGCCGTTCCACCTCTGCTGCGTGTACGTCAGCATGGGGGAGGGGACGCTCGCCGATCACCTGAACGCGGTGCTGGCCGCGCACCCCGATCTCATGCTCGGTTCGTATCCCGAGTTCGCGAACCCCGACTACAAGGTGAAGGTGACGCTGGAGTCCAAGGACCGCGCCTACCTCGACTCCGCGGTGGAGAGCCTCCTGGACCGCCTACCGAAGGAGGCGGTGGTCCGGGTCGAGCGCTGACCCGCGGTATTCCCACCGGTCGGATCCGGGGCGAGTGCTATTCTGTCCTCGGGTGCAGTGACATGGGCGCCTCCCCCTATCGCCTCAAGGACGATCCCCACTCCAGCCACTCGGTGATCCTCGGCCGTCTCGGCGACGGGCGCGGACGCAAGGCGCTCGACGTCGGCGCCGCCGACGGCTTCCTCGCGGAGCGGCTCACCGCGCAGGGCTGGAACGTCACCGCGCTCGAGCGCGACCCCGCGCTGGCCGCCCTCGCGAACGGCCGGTGCAAGGAAGTCGTGGTGGCCGATCTCGAGGCGGCGCCTCCGCTGCTGAACGGGCCGTTCGAGGCCATCGTCTACGGCGACGTGCTCGAGCACCTGAGCGATCCGCGCGCCGCGCTCGTCGCCCTGAACCGCACGCTCACGCCGGGCGGGACCGTGATCGTCTCGGTGCCCAACGTGGCGCATCTCTGGATGCGCCTCTCGCTCTTGCTCGGCCGCTTCGACTACGCCGACCGCGGTATCCTCGACCGGACGCACCTGCGCTTCTTCACGCGTCGCAGCTTCGTGGCCTTCCTGCGCGACGCCGGGCTCACCGTGGCAGAGCTGCGGGTGACGCCGGTCCCGCTGCCGCTCGTGGTGCCGGCCCGCTGGCACGGGGCGTGGCTGCGTGGGCTGCACGGCCTGAACGCGCTCGCCTCGCGCGCGTGGCCCCGCGGGCTCGCGTATCAGTTCGTGGCGGTCTGTCGCCGCGCTCCGGAGGGCACCTAGGTGGCCCGGGCTCCGTCCTCGATGCGCGGCGGCGGGAAGCCGGCGCCCAAGGTGGTGGTGGTCATGCCCGCCTACAACGCGGGGCGAACGCTCAGGATGACGTATGAAGAATTGCCGAAGGACGCGGTGAACCTGGTCATCCTGGTCGACGACGGCTCCACCGACGCCACCCTCGAGGTCGCGCGCGATCTCGGGCTCGAGATCTTCGTGCACGACCGCAACTACGGCTACGGGGCGAACCAGAAGACCTGCTACACGGAAGCCCTGCGCGCCGGCGCGGACGTCGTGGTGATGGTCCACCCCGACTACCAGTACGATCCCACGCTGGTGCCGCAGATCATTCAGCCGATCGTGCGCGGGGACGCCGACGTGGTGCTGGGCTCGCGGCTGGCGGGAGCCGGCTCGGCCATCCAGCAGGGGATGCCGTGGTGGAAGTACCTGGCCAACCGCTTCCTGACCGGCGTGGAGAACGCGGCCTTCGGCTTGCGACTCTCCGAGTACCACACCGGCTACCGTGCGTTCAACCGGGCCGTGCTGGAGGACGTGAACTTCCGGATGAACTCGGACGGGTTCGTGTTCGACCAGGAGATCGTGGCCCAAGTCGTGGCCACCGGCTTCCGGATCGCCGAGATCCCGGTGCCGGTCCGCTACTTCCCGGAAGCCTCATCGGCCAGCTTCGCGGCCTCCTGCGTCTACGGCTTCAAGATCCTCTGGGTGGTGACCCGCTACCTGCTGCACCGCTCGGGGATCAAGCGCTCGCGACGGCTCGCCTCCATCGGGGGCCGCTACCACCGCTACGGCGGGCTGGGCCCCGGCTCGACGCCACCCGCCGTCCCGCGCTGACCGCGCCGGCCCGCGTCAGGTCAGCGGGACGTAGTCGTACTCGCCGAGGCCCTGCAGGACGAGGAATACCGCGGAGACGTCGCCCCCGTTGGTCACCAGGTGCGGACGGCCGGGCCGAACCGCGTAGGTCTCGCCGGGCTCGAGCCGGATCTCCTCCTTCGGGTCCCGCAGGAAGATCCGCAGCCGACCCTCCAGCACGTAGAAGGTGTCCTGGATCCGGGTGTGGTAGTGCCACGGCACCTGCTGGGTGGGACCGATCTGCAGCTCCGAGATTCGAAATCCCGGACGCTCGGCGTGGCGCGCGCGGCGCTCGACCTCGTAGAGATGACTCGAGTCCCTGACCGCTTCCATGCCTCCTCCTCTCGCAATCTCCGGTCAGCTCTGACTGGAGGCGTCGCCGGTGAGGATGTGCGAGGCGTGGTGATGGACCATCATCCACTCCCCACCGCTGCGCTCGAAGATGTTAGTGGCGAGCACCGAGGTGACCGAGATGTTGCCGCGGGCCTCCGACAGGATGTTCTCGGTGCAAGTGACCCAGCCGAGCCCGCCCTCGACGTGAGCGTGAATGTCGCCGATGCTGAAGCGCATCTCGGTGCTGTTCTTGAAGATCGCCTCCCACGAGCCGCGGATCGCCTCCCATCCGGCGAGCAGGCACCATCCCGGATGCACGCATCGCACGTGATCGCCGTGCGACCAGATCGCGTCCATCCGCGCGAGGTCCTGGCTCTCGAAGACGCGGTAGAAGCGCGCGTTGGCCTCCACCAGACCCTCGGATTCCGTCGGCTCCACGCTGAGGTTCTAGCAGATCGATCCCGCCTCGGCAATTGCACCGGGGGCGGACCCCGATGCGCCCGAAGCGCCCGAATCCCCGTGGTACGATGAGCCGGTCATGCTCGCCTCCCCGCTCGCCGTAGAAGTCCGTGACCTCGCCAAGACCTTCCGCAGCGGATGGCTCCGCCGCCGCGAGACGGAGGCCCTGCGCGGCGCGAATCTCCGGGTGGAGCGCGGGGCGATCTTCGGCCTCCTCGGGCCCAACGGGGCAGGCAAGACCACGCTGCTGTCGATCCTGGCCACTCTGCTGCTGCCCGATCGCGGCACCGCGACGATCCTGGGGCACGACGTCGTGCGCGACGCCTTCGCGATCCGCCGTCGGCTCAACATGGCCAGCGGCAACGCTTCCTTCGTGTGGAGCCTGCGGCCGGCCGAGGTGCTCTCGTTCTACGGCCGGCTCTACGGGCTGCGCGGCCGGGCCCTCCGCGTTCGGGTGGGAGAGCTGCTCGAGCGCTTCGAGCTGCTCCCGCATCTCAAGACCGAGTACAACGAGCTGTCCACCGGGCTCAAGCAGCGGCTGGCCCTGGCCAAGGCCCTGCTCAACGATCCCGAGGTGCTCTTCCTCGACGAGCCGACGCTGGGGCTCGACCCCGACGTGTCGATCCGCATTCGCGGCCAGATCGCCGAGCTCCGGCGCGAGCGCGGCACCACGATCATCCTCACTACCCACTACATGCGCGAGGCCGAGGAGCTCTGCGACCGCATCGCCTTCATCAAGGGCGGCCGCATCCTGGCCGAGGGCTCCGCCGACGATCTCAAGCGGCAGATCCGCATCGGCGACGTGATCTCGCTCCGCCTGGAGCCGGCCGCGCCGGCCGGCCTCGCCGGCCTGCCCGGGATGATGCAGCTGCAGGCGCGCCGGGACCATGTGGAGTGCACGGTGGACTCGTCGGAGAAGCGGCTGCCCGAGATCCTCCGCTGGCTCGCCGATCACGGCGTGCTCGTGCGGGATTGCCAGGTGCACGAGCCGGAGCTGGAGGAGGTCTTTGTTGAGCTCGCGCGCTGAGCCGCTGTCGGCGGTCTCGTCGCGCGCCGGGTGGTGGGGTGAGGAGTGGGTACGACTGACCGCTTTCGCCTACCGCAATCTGATCATGGCCCGGCGCAACGTGTTCTTCCTCTTCGAGCTCACGTTCTGGCCGGGCGTGGCCATGATCTCGCACGGGCTACTCACGCGGTTCCTCGACCTCACGCCCCCGATGACCGCGTTCATCCTGGTCGGCACCGTGGCGCTCTCCGCGGTCCAGGTCTGCCAGCTCGACGTCGCCTACGCGGTGCTCTTCGACATCTGGTCGAAGTCCATGAAGCACCAGTTCCTCACTCCGGTGCGCATCCACCACCTGGCGCTGGGCTCGTGGCTGGTCGGGGTGGGGCGCGGGGTGATCGTCTGGGCCCTGATGGCGCTGATCGGTAGTCAGGCGTTCGGCTTCGACTTCCTGGGCGCGGGCCAGCTACACGTCACCATGTTCCTGCTGGGCTGCTTCATGACCGCCCTCGTGATCGGACTGCTGGTGTGCGCCCTCGTCCTGCTGTTCGGCACCCGGGCGGAGACGTCGGCGTGGGCCGCGGTGAACTTCTTCGTGATGCTCTCGGGCATCTACTATCCGGTCTCGGTGCTGCCCGGGTGGGCCCAGGCGCTCTCGGCCGGCATCCCGCTGACCTACTTCCTCGACGGGGTTCGCGCCGGGTACGGCTTCCCGTCCGCGTACGCCCATCCTTTCGCGATCGGCTTCGCGCTGTCGCTGCTCTACGTGATCCTCGCCCACTGGGCGCTCGCCGCCGCGGTCACGCGCTCACGCCGCACCGGGCTCCTCCTCAAGGTCTCGGAATGACGCAGGCATGAGCCCCGCATGAGCGAGATCCCGCTGCCCGCGCTGCTGCTGGGCCTGCTCTTCGGCATCCAGCACGCCACCGACGCCGACCACGTCATCGCGGTGGCCACCATCGTCGCCCGGACCCGGCGCTTCAGCGCGGGAGCGCTGGTCGGGGCCTTCTGGGGCATCGGACACACCGTGACGATCACGGTGGTCGGGATCCTGATCGTCGTCTTCCACGTCGCGTTCCCGCCGCGGGTGGCGCTCTCGTTCGAGTTTGCGGCGGCGGCGATGCTGATGTGGATCGGCGCGCAGCGCATCGTCTCGGCCTTCCGCGACTCGGACCCGGTGCCGGTCGCGCACCTGAGCGAGCCGCACGCGCACCAGGCGGAGCGGCCGGGGATGCACAGCCACTCCCACAGCCACGGCGCGATGGTGCACCGCCACCCGCACGTCCATCCGCCGGCCCGGCTCCTCCGCGCCCTGCAGACGGTGGGCCCGGCCCAGGCGCTGCGCTCGGCCCTGGTCGGGCTCGTCCACGGCCTGGCCGGGAGCGCGGCCATCACCCTCCTCGTGCTCTCCACCATGCGCAGCACCGCCGGCGCGATCGGCTACCTCCTGCTGTTCGGTGGCGGGACCATCCTGGGAATGACCGCGATCACCGGCCTGCTCTCGCTTCCCTTCACGATCGGCACAGGACCCGTGCGCCGCCGCCGTCAGGTCCTGGCCGTCACCACGGGAGTGTTCTCCGTCGCCTTCGGCCTTTACCTGGCGTTCCAGATCGGGTTCGCCAACGGCCTGCTCGGCCGGGTCGCGGCAGCTCTGCAGTAGATGGACCAGCTGGTCTCCTTCGTCGGCGCCTTCCTGATCCTCGGCGCCTACGGCGGGCAGCAGCTGCGCTGGGTCGATCCCGCCGGCTGGCTGTACAGCGCGCTGAACCTGGTGGGCGCGGGCCTGCTCACGCTGGCCGCGTGGCAGCTGGGACAGTGGGGCTTCGTCCTCCTGGAAGGCGTCTGGACGGCGGTGAGCGCCGGCGCCCTGGTGCGCGCCCTGCGCGCGGGTTAGTGGCCGAACCCGCGCGCCATGAGGCTCGCCACGAATACCATGATCACCACGATGGCCAGCTCGACGTGGTTGATCGTGTAGAGTATCCGGGCCGGGCTCGTGTCCACCGACTGTCCGCGGCCCAGCTGCGTGCGCCAGCGGATGAAGGTGATCATCGGGCGGATCTCGAGCAGCAGCAGGACGGCGAACAAGGCCATCTTCACCCAGAAGAGCCGCGACTGGAGATAGAACTCGGTGCCCTTCTCGAGTCCGCCGAAGGCGCGCAGCAGCCCGGTGACGATCCACAGCACCGCGGCCAGGCCCCACACGTTGTCCGCGGCCAGGAGCCGGCGCAGGCCGTCGGCGTCAAGCGCGCCTTTGAGCGCGCGGCCGCGCAGGAACACCGCGGGCAGGCCCAGGGCCAGCGCCAGGACGTGCAGCGAAGACACGATCGCGGAGGTCATGCGTGAAGACTAGCACGACGATCCGGGCACTCGGGCTGCTCCTCTTGCTGACCGCGGGGTGCGCGTCGCAGCAGGACTCTCCGTTCCTGGTCACCGACCCGCGCCCGGCCGGTGAGGCGCCGTTCCAGGTCACACCGCTCGAGATCATCGATCACATGCTGGGGCTGGCGAAGGTGGGGCCGGACGACGTCGTCTACGATCTGGGCTCGGGCGACGGCCGCATCGTCATCTCGGCGGTCAAGGACTTCGGCGCCCGCCAGGCGGTCGGTATCGAGATCGACGGGACGCTGGTGGCGAAGAGCCGCCACTACGCGCAGCAGGCTGGGGTGGCCGACCGCGTGACCTTCGTCGAGCAGGACTTCTTCAAGGCCGACTTCTCCGGTGCCACCGTGGTCACGCTCTATCTCACCCGCGACGTCAACCTCCAGCTCCGACCCAAGCTGCTGGCCGAGCTGCGCCCGGGGACGCGGATCGTGTCGTTCAACTTCGACATGGGGGACTGGCGCCCCTACGCCTGGATCCGCGTGAACGCGGAAGGGCGCGCCCTGCCCGTCTACCTCTGGGTGGTGCCGCCGCGGCGCTGACGGCCGGGCCGGCTAGCGGGCGAGGAACTTCCGCACGCTCGCCGCGATGCCGTCGGGATCGAGCCCGTGGCGGGCGTACAGGCCCTTGGCGTCGCCCGACTCGCCGAAGGTGGTCACACCGATCCGCTTCATCGGCGTCGGCATCACCTCGCCGAGCATCTCGGCCACCGCGCTGCCCAGCCCACCGTGAATCGAGTGATCTTCCACCGTCACCACGTGGCCGGTGCGGCCGGCCGACCGGAGGATGGTTTCGTCGTCGAGCGGCTTGATCGTGGCCACGTTGATGACCTCGGCGTGGATGCCGTCGGCCGCCAGCTTGCGTGCGGCCTCGAGCGAGTTCCACACCGGCCCGCCGGTGGTGAGGATCGACACGTCGTTGCCCGGGCGCAGGACGTCGGCCTTCCCGAACTGGAAGCGGTAGCCGGCATCGTGCACCGGCTCGAGGTTCTGCCGGGTCAGCCGCAGGTAGATGGGCCCGGCGTGCTCCACCGCGTAGGCGACCGCCTGCTTCGTCTCGAGCTCGTCGGCGGGCTGCACGATCGGGATGTTCGGCAGCGACCGGAGGCAGGCGATGTCCTCGAGCCCCATCTGGGTGTAGCCGTCCTCGCCGATCGCGACGCCGACGTGGGTGCCCACGAGCTTCACCGGGGCGTCGCTGTAGGCGACCGACACCCGGATCGTCTCGAAGCGACCGACCACGAAGCAGGCGAAGGAGCACGCGAAGGGCACGTGGCCGGTGAGGGCCAGACCCGCGGCCAGCCCGATCATCCCGGATTCGGCGATGCCCACGTCGAAGGCGCGCGTCGGGAACTTCTTGGCGAAGCCGGCGGTCATGGTGGACTTGGCGAGATCGGCGTCGAGGGTGACGATCCGCTCGTCCCGGGCGCCCAGCTCGATCAGCGCTTCTCCGAACGCGGCGCGCGAGGCCTTGGCCGCCATCACTTCTTCCCCAGCGCGGAGAGCTCCGCCACCACCGGCGCGGCCCACGCGGGCAGGGGATCGCCCGCGATCTCGTGGATCGCCCGCACCGCCTCGTCTGGCTTCGGCGCCTTGCCGTGCCACTCCGGCTCGTTCTCCATGAACGACACGCCCTTGCCCTTGACGGTGTGGGCCACGATGAAGGTGGGCGCGCCCTTGGTGGCCTCGGCCTGATCGAGCGCCTTGTCCACCTGCGCGATGTCGTGTCCGTTGACCTCGAGCACCGGCCAGCCGAACGCCTTGAGCTTGTCGGTCACCGGCTCGAGGTCGAGGATCTTCTTGACGAAGCCGTCGAGCTGGATGCCGTTGTAGTCCAGGATCACGCAGAGATTGTCGAGGTGGTTGTCGGGCGCGCCCAGCTTGGGCGCCGACATGAGGGTCTCCCACACCTGACCCTCCTGGCTCTCGCCGTCGCCGACTACGCAGTACACGCGCGAGGCCTTCCCGGAGAGCTTGAGACCCAGCGCCATGCCCGCGGCGACGGACAGGCCCTGGCCGAGCGAGCCGGTCGCCGCCTCGATGCCGGGCAGCATGACGCGGTCGGGATGGCCCTGGAGCGGGCTGCCCAGCTTGCGCAGCGTGATCAGGCGGTCCATCGGGAAATAGCCGGCCTTGGCCATGCAGTAGTACTGCGCGGGCACGCAGTGGCCCTTGGAGAGCACGAACCGATCGCGATCCTCCCAGCGCGGACGCGCGGGATCGTAACGCATGCGGTTGAAGTACAACGTGGTGAGGATGTCGATCACCGAGAGGGAGCCGCCGGGATGCCCGGATCCGGCGTGCGTGAGCATGCGGATGATCTGCACTCGCCCCTCGCGGGCGATGGACTCGAGCTTCGTCACGTCCGGATTCGCCATCAGTCCAGTCCCTCCGCGAAGCCTGCGATCGCATCCGCGTGCACGCCCGTCACGGCGATCGACGGGGCGTACACCACCTCGTCGGCTCCCCATACCATGGTGCCTCGCGCGTCCTTGGTGGTGCCGACGATCGCGCCGAGGAGGCGCGTCACGTTGTCGTTGATCCGGATCGTGTTAGCCAGTAGCGGCGCCGTGATCCGACCGTCGCGAATGATAAAAGAATCACCCACAACCGTACAAGTGAAGTCTCCGGCTCGCAACCCGTTGATGGGGTAGGTGTACCAGATGCGCCCGACGTAGAGCCCGTCGCGCACGCGTGCGATCAGCTCGTCGAGCGACACCGGATCCGCGCCCTCGACTATCACATTTGACGCCGACGTGCCTGCCGTGGCTTCAAAGGAGCGGCCGGCGCCGTCGTAGCGGAACCCGTTACGCGGAGTCAGCGCCGCGACGGCCGCGGCGGGATCGATGCCGAGCTTCTCGCGCGCGCGCAGGTCGTGGAGCAGGCGCTGGGTCTCGTACCAGTGACTCAGCAGGCCAACCAACCGACCGTCGCGGATGAGATCGGTCCGGCCGGTGGGCAAACCCTCGCAGGTGATGCCACGCGAGCCGGCCAGCCCGGGCATCGCCCCGTGATCGTAGATGGAGAGCGCGGGCGCGGCCACCATGCGGTCGAGCTGTCCGAGGAACGGCGTGCTGGAGGCGTAGAACGAGCCGGCCTGACACGAGGGAATGATGAGGTTGTTGCAGAGATCGGCCACCGGCTGCGGCCCGAAGACGATGGTGTAGTCACCGGTCGGCACCCGCGCGCCGTCGATCGCCGCCACTGCGTTGGCTGCCGCCTCGCCCCCCGCCTCGTCGGTGAAGTGCTCGAGCCGCATGCACACGGACCAGCCCGAGCCCTTGGCGTCGCGCGCCTCGACCATCGCGGTGATGGACGCGGACATGAAGGTCGAGTCGTCCGGCTGCGGCTCGGGCATCGCGGTCGAGGCGATGGCGATGCGCGTCTGCTCGATGGTGACGTCGCCGCCCAGGATGAGTCCGAGCCGCTTCAGGTCGGCCTCGCCCGGGACCAGGGCGGCGAGGCGCGACGACGCCATGAAGGCGCGCAACCCACCGGTGATCACCTTCCAGCCCGCCTCCACCAGCGCGAGGTCGGAGATGTCCATCAGCTGAGGATCGTGGTAGTCCACCAGCGCGCGCCGCGCCGGGCCGGGCCGCGGGAGCGAGCGGAACTCGGGGTCGTGGACCGCGGCCTGGCGGGCCTTGTCGAGCGCGCGCAGCGCGCCGTCGGTGGTCAGATCGCTCGGCTCCGAGCCGAAGCCCACCAGCGGCTTGCCGTCCGGACCGTCGAACACCGCGTGGACGCCGAGCCCGGACATTTCGGTGGACTTGGGCTCCTCTACTCCGTTGCACGGGATGTGCGAGGTGTAGTTGAGCCGGGTGAGCAGCGAGCGATTGAGCGCGGCGAAGACTTCCACCTCGCGCACCCCGGGCCGCTCGGACAGGCGGGCAAGCGCCTCCCGGACGGCGCGCGTCAGGTCCACCGCGGTCAGGCTCCGCCGGTCAGGATGGCGCGGCTGCGCAGGGTGGGGCCGCCGTTGCCGAGCTTGCGCGTCTGCATCGGCTGGCCCTTGCCGCAGTTCGGAATCGGATAGAGGCGGAAGTCCCGCCCCACGCCGTCGACGTGCATCAGGAAGTCGCGGCTGTCCGCCATGATGCCGCCGTCGCGATAGAGCTGGCCGATCCGGCCGCCCCGGATTTCGTACACCTTGCGGGCCGAGATGCGGAAGTTCTCGCGGCTCTCCGCAATGGACGGGGTGCGATGGCCGACCAGATAGTAGCCGCGATCCACGTCGCGGATCAAGTCGCCTGCGTCGTGCTGGCCGCCCGCGAACACGGTGGTGGACATGCGCACCAGCGGCACCAGCGAGGCGTCGGTGGCCTTCCAGTGGCCGTTGGGATCGCCCCCGAACACCGCCGCGGTCTGCCGGCTGTTCATGAAACCGGTGAACACCCCGCGGTCGATGTGCACCACCCGGCGCGCCGGCGTCCCCTCGTGGTCGTAGGCGTAGTGGCCGTAGCCGGGCAGGGAAGGATCCGAGAAAGCGGTGACCAGCGGCGAGGCGATCCGCTTGCCGAGCTGGGTGTCGTCGAGCCCCCGCAGCAGCCACGAGCGGCCCGCGTAGGCCGTCTCCATCTTGAGCCCGCGATCCAGCTCCACCGGATGGCCGACGATCTCGTGGGACAGCAGCGTGTTGTAGTGCGGGTCGGTGACCACCGTGACCTCGCCGGGCGGCGCCACCAGGGCGGGGGCCGCGCTGAGCTCCGCCGCGTCGGCGGCCATCGCGAGCGAGAACTCGGGGAAGGGCGCCAGCTCAATCATCGGCTCGGAGACGCCGCGCGCAAGGATCTCCCAGCCGCGCTGGTGCCCGACCACGTCGTACAGTTCCTGGCTGTTGTCGGCTCCGGTGGCTACCACGTAGCACATGCCCTGGGTGAGGGCGAAGGACTGGTCGATCAGGGCGCCCTCGGAGGAGGCGAACAGCTCGCGGCTGAGCTGGGTGAGCGTCGAGATGTAGTTGTAGGAGACGGCGCGGTGGGACGCGGCCACCCGCCGCGACACGTCGGTGGTGAAGCCCTGCATGTCACCCAGCGCCACCGTGCGTGGGTCCACCTCGAAGACGGCGGGCACGATCTCCTGGCGCACCTGAACCGGATGCAGGCGCGTGTCGTCCAGCGCGTCGCCGAGGACGCCGAACTTGCCCTTGATCTCCGCTTTCATCTCCGCGTTGGCCATCGCCCGACGATACGCGGCGAGCAGGCCCTCCTCGAGGATCCGGCCCAGGCGGGGCACGTCGGCGGCGCCGAGCCCACGGCCGAAGTAGCCGGGCGCGCGCATCCGCGAGCCGGCGAGCACCCGGATGCCGAAGGCGAAGGCGTAGTCGTCGCCCGAAGACTTGGATTCGCCGTTCTCGGCGCCCGCGTACTTGCCCTCGGTCACCTCCACGCGCACGTCGGCGTAGTGCAGATCCGGGAGCGCGCGCGCCCGCTGCGTGCAGAGGTCGCGCACCATGGGGGTGATGCGCTCGATCAGGCTGGTCTCGATCCCGTGGGGCATGCCCGGATCTCAGGACGCCGAGAAGAGCTCGACGGTGACGGAGTCGCCGGCCGCCACGTCCCCGCGCTCCTCCTCGATGATCACGAAACAGTTGGCCAGTGTCATGGACGTGAGGATGCCAGATCCCTGAGGACCGGTGGTGCACACCTCCCAGCGGCCGTCGCCGTCCGAGGTGGAGGCGTACGAGAGGACGCCACGCTTGAACTCGCGCCGTCCCGCCTTCTTGGCCATCGGCTCCATGGCGACCGCGTGGAAGGTGGGGGGAAACAGCTCGCTGCGCCCGGCCAGCTTCCACAGCGCGGGGCGCACGAAGAGATGGAACGTGAGCATG
>DATFWA010000160.1:0-19575 GCA_035259825.1 Candidatus Methylomirabilota bacterium
CCGAGGAAGTAATGGCAGATCTCGTAGACCTCGCGCAGGTTGTGCTTGATGTGCTGCTCGCCGAGCAGGGTGATGTCCAGCCACAGGTGCTCGCCGAAGCGGTTCTTGGCTCCCTTGCCCTTGGCCAGGTGCTCCTCCATCCGTCGTGACACCACATCGCGGGAGGCGAGCTCCTTCTTCTCCGGCTCGTAGTCGGGCATGAAGCGGTGCCCGTCGGCGTCCTTGAGCAGACCGCCGTCGCCGCGGCAACCCTCGGTGACCAGGATGCCGGCCGGGAAGATGCCGGTGGGATGGAACTGCACCGCCTCCATGTTGCCGAGCGTGGCCACTCCGGTCTCGAGCGCGATGGCGTGCCCGATGCCCTCGCAGATCACCGCGTTGGTGGTGACGCGGTACAGGGCTCCGGCCCCGCCGGTGGCGATGGCGGTGGCTTTGGCCACGTAGGCCGAGAGCTCGCCGGTGATCAGGTTGCGCACCACCGCCCCGTAGCAGCGGCCGCGGTCGTGGATCAGGGCCAGGGCCTCGGTGCGCTCGTGCACCGGGATCGCGGCCGCGATGGCCTGGTCGGCCATGGCGGTGATCATGGCGTGGCCGGTGCCGTCGGAGACGTAGCAGGTGCGCCACTTCTTGGTGCCGCCGAAGTCGCGCTGGGCGAGCAGGCCGTGCGCCTCGTCCCGCTCGGTGATCGTTGTCTTCTGGCCGTTGATGATCACCTCGCGGTCGCCCTTGCGGACCCGGCTCCAGGGCACGCCCCAGGCGGCCAGCTCGCGCACCGCCTTCGGCGCGGTGTTGACGAACATGCGCACCACCTGCTGGTCGGCGCCCCAGTCGCTACCGCGCACCGTGTCCTCGAAGTGCACGTCCTCGTTGTCGCCCTGGCCCTTGATGACGTTGCCGAGGCTGGCTTGCATGCCACCCTGCGCGGCCTTGGAGTGCGAGCGCTTGGCGGGCACCAGGGAGAGGATGATGGTCTCGTGTCCGCGGCGCTTGGCGGCGATGGCCATCCGGAGCCCGGCCAGGCCACCACCGATGATCAGCACGTCCGTGTAGATGATTCTCATCGCCGGACTCCCGAGGGCGCGCCGGGCTGCACCCAGGAGGGAACGTACTCCTCGCCGACGCGGTCACGGTGGTCGTAGCCGATCTTCATGTAGGCAGCGAGGGTGAGTAGCCCGAGCACGAGAAGGAAACCCGTGATCCCCCACTTGAGCCGGGTGAGTTGCCGACGGGTGCGGTTCGGGTCGCGGCCCTCGAGCCAGCCCCACTTGACCACGAGACGGTAGAGTCCGACGCCACCGTGGATCTCCACGCAGAACAAGAGGACCAGATAGAGCGGCCACCACGCTCCGCTCCACACGCGATCTGCGGAGGAGTAGGGGCCGATAGCGTGGGGGTGCGCGAGCATCTGGAAGAGATGCGGGGGCGCCAGGAAGAAGAGGAGGAAGCCGGTCACCACCTGCAGCCACCAGAGGCCGGTGTCGGGGTGGCGCAGGAGTTTCTTGTGGCCGAGAAAGAGGCGATACTGCCGATAGTCCGCGGGAAACTTTCGCAGGGCCAGGACGGCGTGGACCATGAACAGCACGGCGATGATTGCCACGATCACCGAGACGATCTGCGGAAAGGCCCGGCCGAAGAAGTAGTAGCCCTCGAACGCCTTCGTGACCATCCACATCGCGTCCTTGCTGATCAGGATGGTGGACACGAAGGCCATGTGCCCCCACATGAACAGGCCGAGCAGCAGGCCGGAGGCGCTCTGAGCCAGATCCATCCGCGCGGGCCAGCGGCTCTTGCGCGCGCGATCGGCGAGACCGACGCCAGCGATCACCTCGCTACGATCCATCGTCAGGCTCCGGAAGGCTTGGGGGTCGTGGCCGTCGCAGGCCCCCCTTGGTGAGGAGCTAGATCAGGTCCCGCTCCCAGTTGAGGATCAGGCGGAACTGGTAGCCGAGGGTGCGGGCGTTCTCCTGGTCGAGGATGGCCGAGCGCGCCCGGAACCACATGCCTTTGAGGAAGCCTGGCTGGTTCTGCCACGTCGGCCGCCAGTCGACAGTGAAGTCGTACTCGGCCTGGTTGGGCGCCTTCTGCCGTGTCGCCGGGTTGATGGCGTCCCAGCCCCAGACGAAGTTGACGTTGGCGCTGAGCCCCGGCACCAGCGAGCCCGGCACCACGTAGGCTGCGCCCACCAGGATGGCCTTCTCCCGCGCACGGTCGAAGTCCTGGTCGATCATCGACAGGTACCCCGGGAAGCTCCCCCACGGGTTCTGGATGGTGTTGCCCGCCCCGGTGATGGAGAACGCCGTCGTCAGCGTGAGGTCCCGCCACGTCGCCTGGATCCGCGCCCCGCCCTGCTGCGTGGCCCAGTACCGGCCGTCGGCCGGGGCTAGCAGGGCGTCACCCACCGCCCGCTGGTCGGTGAACTGCGCCCCCACCCGCAGCTTCCAGTCCTCGCTCAGCGTGTGGACGTAGTCGACCTCGCCGTAGATGGTGTTGAAGGTGTTGACACCGTACTGGTTGCTCAGATCGATCCGCAGATTGGGGATCGGCGTCAGGCGCACGCCGGCCAGCCCCGCGCCGTCGTCGCTGTTGGCCGCTCCGGCCTGCTCGGCCATGCTCACGAACTCGTCGGCGTTGCGCGGCTTGATCCGCCAGAGGTATCCGGCCAGATACTGCACCCAGCCGACCTTGCCCCCCAGCGTGACGCCCTCGAAGGTGTTGGGCGTCATGCGGTTGTCCTGGGGGTTGATGTAGCTCTGGTCGACCAGCTGCCGGTAGCCCTTGAGCAGAGCGTAGTCCTTGTACCGCAGCGCCCCCCACGCCTCGCCCGGAACGATGTAGCCCTCTTGCCCGGGCTTGAGCAGCAGCGTGCCGTCCCGGTCGTCGGGGGCGTACAGCGGCGCCGAGCCGTATACCGTGGCCCCCATCGCAAAGGTATCCAGCAGCCAGCCGGACTGGTAGCTGACCCAGCCGCCGAAGGCCCAGGCCTCGTTGACGGTGTCGTTGGGGTTCGTGCGGTTGAAGTAGTAGCTGCGAAAGTGCACGCGCAGATCCGTGTCGGCCAGGAACGACCACGGCAGCGTCCGGACCTTCTCCTTGGCCGGCTGGAACAACGCCTCCAGCGGCGAGGGCAGCGGCGGCGGCGGCGGCGCGTCGTCGGCGCGGAGTGGGAGCGTCCACGACACGCTCGCCATCATCAAGGTGATGCCGAACGCGACTGCCCGGATCGCCCTGTTCATCCGGCCTCCACGGCCGGCGGCGCGCGCCGGCCTTCTCGAAAAAGAGAAGCTTCGCGACCAGGCATCACTCCTCGGTAGCAGAAGTGTTCTGCCAGTCCTATGGGACCAAGGTCGTACAGCCGGAGTCCTGAGCGGGTTACGCGCCGTGGGATCAGGCCGGGGTCCGGCCCGCGGAGCGGGCGCAGGCGCTCCGGAAGACTTCGAGCGGCATCGCCAGGAAGGTCGCGACCACCTCGGGGTCGAAGTGGCTGCCCGCGGCCTCCCGGATCCGCTCTCGCGCGGCGTCCATCGAGATGGCCGTCGAGTACGGACGGTCGAAGGTCATTGCGTCGAAGGCGTCGGCCAGCGCGAAGATGCGCGCCCCCAGCGGGATGGCCTGCCCGGCCAGCCCGAGCGGGTAGCCGGTGCCGTCCCAGCGCTCGTGGTGGTGGTACACGACCGGGATCGCGTCCCGCAGGAACGGGATGCGCTCGAGGATCTGGCGTCCGACCTCCGGGTGGCTGCGCATGATCGCCCACTCTTCGGGAGTGAGCGGACCGGGCTTGAGCAGGATGCTGTCGGAGATGCCGATCTTGCCGATGTCGTGCAGCAGCACGCCTCGGCCGAGCGCGTCGATCTCCGTCTCGGCCAGCCCGTGAGCGCGGGCCAGGGCGGTGGAGTAGGCGTGTACGCGGCGCGAGTGCAGCTCGGTGCCCACCTCGCGGGTGGCGAGCGCGGAGCCGAGCGCCTCCAGCGTGGCCTGGTAGGTCTCCTTGAGCCGGCCGAGCGCGGCCGCGAGGTCGCGGGTGGCCTCCGCCACACGCGTCTCGAGCAGGGCCTGGTGCTCGCGGCGCTCGAGGATCAGCTGACGCCGCTCGAGGGCGCGCTCCGCGGCCAGGAGGACCTGGTCCGGGTTGACCGGCTTCAGGATGAAGTCGCTCGCGCCCTGCTTGAGGCTCTCCACCGCGGTGTTCAGGTCGCCGGCGCCGGTGAGCATGATCACGGCCGCGTCCGCGTCGCGGGCCCGGAGGTGCTGGAGCAGCTGCAGGCCGTCCATCCCCGGCATCTTGAGATCGGTGATGGTCAGCGGCGAGCGCTCCGCCTCGAAGAGCCGGGCCGCCTCACGCCCGTTGGGAGCCGTGCGGCACTCGTACCCGGCGGACCCGAACACCGCGTGCAGCGTGGTGCGGATGTCGCGCTCGTCGTCGACGATGAGGACGCGCCGTGCCGAGGGCAGGGCGGCCACCCCGCTCAGGCTCCGGGGCGGCCACTTGGGGTGGTGCCGACGACGTCCTCGTGGACGGAGACGCGATTCTTGCCCGCGCGCTTCGCCGCGTACAGCGCCTCGTCGGCGGCGCGGATCACCTCGTCGGCGGCCGGCGCCACGTCCTCGGGCAGCGACGCGATTCCGAAGCTGGCGGTGACGCGCCGGCCATGGGAGAAGCCCCACGTGGACAGCACGTAGCGGATGCGGTCGGCGTACAGCCGCGCCCCGCTCTTGGAGGTCTCGACCAGCAGGACCGCGAACTCGTCGCCGCCGTAACGGCAGATCACGTTGATGCCGCGGGACTGCTTGAGCAGGATGTCGGCCATGGCCCGGAGGGTCTCGTCACCGGCCGCGTGACCCAGCTCGTCGTTGACCGCCTTGAAGCCGTCGAGGTCGAGAAGCACCACCGAGACCGGATGGTTGAAGCGACGGTAGCGCGAGACCTCTTCCTCGAGCCGGATCGAGAAGAACCGGCGGTTGTACAGCCCGGTCACCTCGTCCTTGAAGGAGAACTCCTTGAGCTGGGCGCTGGTCGACTCGAGCTCCTTGTAGGCGGTGTCGAGCCGGCGCGCATACTCGTTCACGTCGGCCGCCTGCTGCTCGATCGTCAGGAGCATCCGCGAGAAGGACTGCATCAGCGAATCGACCTCGTCGCTCTGTTGCACGTACTGCTGCACCGCTGCGGTCTCGGGACTGGCGACCGGGACGGGCGGCGCGCCCGCCGCAGACGCGCGTCGCGCCGCGGAGGCCGCGTTCACCGCGTCGGTGTGGCGCACGACGGAGGTGGCCAGGTCCCAGAGCATGAAGCTGCCCGCGGCCATCAGCAGGCCGCTGCCCGCCAGCATGACCATCATCCAGGGCAGGTCCCGTTCCTGGATCTGCGGGTCCAGCAGCGGCAGGGCGTACGAGTACAGCAGATACGCCACGACCAGCATCGGCAGGAACGCGGTCAGCGTGATGGCGACCAGAATCTTTCGCTTGATGCGCCGTGCGGCGGGGGTATCTGGCGATCGGGGACGCTTGGCCATGACGTGGTGTCATCAGGATAATCGGGCCAAGGCCTCGTTTGACGGGAGAATTTCGAGGACGGTCCCTTTCTTGACGCGGCGGCGAGGCCTGGGGTACGGTAGCGTCTCATGGCCCAGGAGTCCAAACTCTTCAATGCTGACAGGCAGATCGATTGCACCGGCCTCTTCTGTCCCATGCCGATCGTGAAGACGCGCGAGGCCATCATGCAGATGACGGTGGGCCAGGTGCTGGAGATGCTCTCCGACGACCCTGCCTCCGACCCCGACATGCGGAGCTGGGCCCAGAACACGGGTCACGATCTGCTCCAGGTCACCCGGAGCGGGGCGGTCTACAGCTTCGTCGTGCGGAAGACGCGGTAGGCGCGGTGGCGGCCGGCGCCGTCGAGCCCGAGCGGGTCTATCTCGACTACGCGGGCTTCGCCCCGGTCGACCCGCGCGTCCTGGCCGTCATGCGGCCGTTCCTGGAGGCGGGCATCGGCAACCCCTCGGCCCGGCACTCCCTCGGAGCGGAGGCGCGCGAGTCGCTCGACGCGGCTCGTCTCAAGGTGGCGCGGCTCTGCGGCGGCGCCGCGGGCGGCATCATCTTCACCTCAGGTGCCACCGAGGCCAACAACCTCGCGATCAAGGGCGTCGCGCTGCGAGCGCGGCCCGGCGCCCGGGTCGTGCTGTCGGCCATCGAGCACATCTCGGTGATCAATGCCTGCCGCGATCTGGAGAAGGCGGGAGTGAGCCTCACCGTGCTGCCCGTTGACGGTGAGGGCCGCGTCGACCCGGACGCGCTGCGTTCGGCCCTGACCGCTGACACCGCGCTGGTGTCCATCGCGGCCGCCAATCCCGAGATCGGGACCGTACAGCCGCTGAAGGAGATCGGCCGCGTCACACGCGCAGCCGGCGTTCCGCTCCACGTGGACGGCGTGGGCGCGCTCGGCCGGGTGCCGCTGAGCGTGGAAGCGATGGGCATCGACCTCCTAACCATGTCCGGCAATGATCTCTACGGCCCGCCGGGGAGCGGCGCCCTCTGGGTGCGACCGGGGGTGCGCATCCACCCGCAGATGCTGGGCGGCGGCCAGGAAGGCGGCTATCGGTCCGGCACCGAGAATCTCCCCGGCACGGTGGGCTTCGGCGTCGCCGCCGAGCTGATGCGCGTGGAGGGAACGCACCACGAGGCCGCGCGCCTGGCGACCCTGCGCGATCGCCTGATGGCGGGCGTGCTCGAGGCGATTGCCGACTGCCGGGTGACCGGATCGCGCGAGGCGAGACTGCCGCATCACCTGAGCCTGGTGATTCGCGGCGTGAAGGCCGACAGCCTGCTACTCGATCTCGACCTGGCCGGGGTCGCGGCGTCGACGGGGTCGGCGTGCGCGTCGCTCACCCAGCTGACGTCGCACGTGCTCCGGGCGATCGGCTGCACCCCCGCGGAGGCGGAGGGCTCGCTCTGCTTCACGCTCGGCCGCTGGACCACCGCGAGCGACGTGGAGGCGGTGCTGCAGCGGCTGCCTCCCATCGTGGCGCGGCTCCGCGCGCTCGCGCCGTTGCATACCTAGCCGGCGCCGGCCGCGGCCATGAAGCTCGTCCTGTTCGACATCGACGGCACCCTGATCACGTCGCGGGGAGCGGGGCGGCGCGCGATGCGCACCGCCTTCGAGCGCGTCTTCGGCACCGCGGGCGGCATCGACCACTACGACCTGAGCGGGCGGACCGACACGCGGATCGTGCACGACGTGATGACCGCAGAGGGATGGGAGGCGGCGCGGGTACGGGAGCGCCTCGACGACTTCTTCGAGGCCTACGTGGGCGGGCTCACCGCCGAAATCGGCGACGGCCGCCACGTGGTCACGCTGCCCGGGGTCGCGGCCCTGGTGGACCACCTCGACCGGGCGTCCTCCGTGGCGCTGGGCCTGGTCACCGGGAACATCGAGGAGGGCGCCCGGATCAAGCTGCTCCCCACCGGCCTCTGGCCGTGCTTCCAGGTCGGCGCCTACGGCTCTGATCACATGGACCGACGGCGGCTGCCATCACTGGCGGCGCGGCGAGCGCACGCGCGGCTCGGGCGCGAGTTCTCCCACGAGGACGTGATCGTGATCGGCGACACCCCGCACGACGTCGACTGCGCGCGGGCCTTCGGCGCCGTGGCGATCGCGGTGGCCACCGGCCAGTACCCGCGCGAGCAGCTGCTGGCCGAGCGCCCGGATCACTTCTTCGAGGATCTGGCCGATCTGGAGCGCGTGCTCGCCGCCCTCAAGCTAGAGGCTTGACCCCGAGGTCGCGCGCGATGCCGTTGCAATGGCGCACCAGAGCCGGGGCGACCGGGATGCCGTGCAACGCGAGGCGATCGTCAGCTTGCCGACCGCGACCGTGGTGGTGGCCATGTCGAGGACGAACGGCGCGTGCCGCTCGGCCGGCGCGGCCAGGCTGAGGGGATTGGTGCCCATCATCCGCTTCCAGGCGAAGGTCGGGGATCATGGCCACGAACGGCGAGTTGGTGACCGCGAAGCCGATCATCCCCCGGTGGACGCCTTGCCGACGGCCATCTCCATGGCCAGTGCGGAGGCGGGATGGCCGAGCCCCTTCTGGCCGTCGACGAGCGCGGTGGCACCATCATCGCGGGCGACCGTCGGCTCGGCCCAGGGATGCACGAAGCCGGCGCGGGTCCACTCCACGTACTTCGGCAGCATGCCGATGCCGTGCGAGTCGACCCGCGCAGGTCGGTACGGACCATGAGATCCGCGGTGAGCGCGGCATTCTTCGGCGACATCCGGAGCGCTTCCAGCACGGAGCCGATATAGGCGGTGAGGGCCTCGACGGTGATGGTGACGGCGGACTCGGCCATGGGACGTCCTCGATCAGGGCAGTCCGGTGATCTGGATGCCGGAGTTCTTGAGCTTGTAGCGGCGATTGATGGTGGCCAGGAGTGCGGTGATGCCCTCGATGGGGCCAGCGTTGGAGAGCGGGCCCACGTCGATCGGCCGCAGGCCCATCGATCGACCCAGCTCGGAGACGAGCTTCTTGCCCTCGGCGTCGGCTCCGCACACGAGCAGGTCGCACGCGATCGGATGGTCCCCCGCGGAGAGCTCGTGGGCCGCGATGTGGTGGAACGCGGCGACCACTCGAGCCTCCGCGCCGAGCAGCTCCTGCGCTTCCTCGGCCGCCGAACCCTGCGGCGGCGGGGTGAACAGGCGCGGACCACCGAAGGTGAGCGGCACAACCGTGCTCACCACGATCTTGCCGCGGCAGCCCTCGCGCAGCTCGGGCAGGGTGGCGGCTAGGCCGGTGGCGGGCACGGTCAGCGCCACGACGTCGGCCGCCGCCGCGGCCTCGCGGTTGGACATGCCCTCGATCCGCCGGTCGGGGGTGGAGGCAGCCAGCTCGGTCGCCTTGGCGCGGGCGCGCTCGGGATCACGCGAGCCGATGATGACGTCGTGGCCGGCCTGCGCCCACCGCAGTCCGAGACCAATGCCCTCCTTGCCGGTGCCTCCCACGATGCCGATGCGCATGCGATCTCCTCGCTGCAGTTCCTGGATGGTTATCGAAACAGGTCGCGGGCCGGATCGCGCATGAGAGCGCGGCTCGACCCTTCGCCGCGCGGCCACGCGAGCCCGCGGACGATCGCGACAGGTACCCGGTCGAGCTTGCCCATGACCGGCTCCGCCGCGCTCGCCAGCTCGTCGGCCAGGGCGAGGATGGTGGCCTGCAGCACGTGTCCGGCCGGATCCTCCTGGCCGAGATAGCTGACGATCGGCTCGAAGCCGGAGAGACCGATCGCCACGTTGACGAGCCCCTCGCGCCACGGCCGGCCGAAGGTGTCGGCCACGATGATGGCGAGGTCGTGGCCGGTGAGGGACCGGAGGCGCTCGCGCAGCGCGCGCGCGGAGCGGTCCGAATCCGCGGGCAGGAGGCACGCGGTGTCGGCGTCGACGTTGGACTGGTCCACGCCCGCGTTCGCGCAGACCCACCCATGGTGCGTCTCGACGATCAGCACGCCCTTGTCCTTCCGCACGATCCGGCGGCTCTCGCTCAGGATCACCTCGACGAGGCGCGGATCGCGGCCGATCTCCTCCGCGACCGACCGGGCGTTCGGCGAGACCGTCACCGCGGAGAGCCGGACGACCCGACCCTCGGCCTTCGAGATGATCTTCTGGCTGATCACGAGCAGGTCTCTGCCCTCGATCGGGGTCTCCTGCCGGCGGGCCGCCTCGAGGATCATCCGGGCGAGGTCCTGACCGGGGACGATTTCGGGCAGGCCCCCGACACCGATCACCTCGTAGCGCATCGGCATGTGGCTAGGTGGCGGCCGCGAAGCGCGCGGCGGCCGGGAATCCACGCAAGAGCCGGCCGCTGCGGGTTGCGCCGCCGCGCTCCAGCAGCACGGGCAGGTCGTCGGGCGCGTCCACGTCCAGCCCGATGCCGGGCAGGTGGACGACGCGCGGGCTGAGGCCGGCGGCGCGCGCCGCGGCGAGGTGGTTGTCGAACGACGGCTCACCGAACGTCAGGGCCATCGCCTGTGGAGGATCGAGGAGCGCCGCGTTGGTGCCGCGGCCCGATCGCGACGGGACGAACGCGACCCCGAGGCCGTCGAGCGCGCGGCAGAGGGTCACCACCTCGTCCGGCGTCACGCACGGCACGTCACCCGGAATCGTGAGGAAGCGCTCGGCGCCGCGGGCCGCCGCTTCCCGCTGGGCGAACGCCACCGCCGCGGTGTGGCCGCGGTTGGCCGGCTCGATCCAGCAAGCCACGTTTCGCTCCCGTGCGAGGGCCCGCACCTCGTCGTCAGTGGTCACGATGATGACCGCGCCGGGCAGGGCGGCCGCCATCGCGTCCAGCACGTCCTCGAGCATCGCCCTCGCGAGATCCCGCCGCTCCGCGGGCGACAGAGCGGGGATCAGCCGCTGCTTGGCGTTGACGAGGTCCTTGACCGGAATGGCGGCGACGAGCGGGGTGGTCATGCGGGTCGCAGCAGGTCGAGGACGTGGCGGGCCAGGTCCACCTCGGCCTCGCGGCCCGACATGATGGTGGGCGCGGCCACCGCCCGAACGCCGGTGCGCTCGATCTCGGACGCCATCGCGCGGTCCCGCTCGTCGAAGATTAGCACGTCGAGCCAGTCCGCGTAGGCGCGGGCCACCCCCGCGGCGGAGATCGGAAGTCCGGCGGATGCCATCAGCCGGCCGGCCGGCCCCGACACCGCGTCGCCGCCCACGATGGGGCTCACCGCGACGACGGTGGCCGCGGTCGCGCGCAGGGCTTCCACGAGACCGGGGACGGCCAGAATCGGGCCGACCGAAGTGATCGGGTTGGATGGGCTTACGAGGACGGCGTCAGCGGTGGTGATGGCGTCGACGACGCCGGGCGCCGGATGGGCCCGCGCCGCGCCCGCGTAGCTCACCGCGCGGACGTCGACCTGCGCCTTCTCCCGCACGAAGTATTCCTGGAAGGCGAGCCACCCGTCGGGGCCGAGAATGCGGGTGCGGACCGGCTGATCCGACATCGGCAAGATGCGAGCGGTCACGCCGAGGGCCGAGGCGACCGCGTGCGTGACCTGGCTGAGCGTGCGCCCCTCGCGGAGCAGGCGCGTGCGGTGGAGATGGGTCGCGAGGTCGCGATCGCCCAGGTTGAACCAGGCCGGCTCGCCGAAGCGCGCGATCTGGTCGAGGGTGTTGAAGGTCTCGCCGGTCAGCCCCCAGCCCTTTCGCTCGTCGATGACCCCGGCGAGGGTGTAGCAGATGGTATCGAGATCAGGCGAGACGTGGAGGCCCCAGATCTCGGCGTCGTCGCCAGTATTGACGACCACGGTGAGATGTCGCGTGTCGATGAGGCGCGCGAGCCCGCGGAGCAGCTTGGCGGCGCCGGTGCCGCCCGCGAGCGCGGTGATGTGCATGGCGATGCCGAGCGCGCGCTAGTGCTCGCCTCGAGCGAGCGCGGAGCGGGCGCCGCCTCGGCCGCTCCACAGCGCGGTGCCGCCTCGCCAGCCAAAGAGTCCGAGCCCGGGCCGGCCGCGGAGCGCTCGAGGGAGCTCCGCCTCCGGCAGCGGGATGAAGCCGGCGCGAACCCAGACCCGGTCCAGACTCTGGGGTCGCGCGAAGATGGTGTCGATGCCCACGGAGCCGGCATGCGTCAGGGCTCGCGCGGTGAGGTCTCCCGCCACCGCCAGCACGTCCTCGGCTGGCATGTCTGCCGGCGCCACCACCACGGGACCGTGCAGCATCGCCGCCGCGCCGGCCCGCTCCATCAGGAGCGCTCCCAGCAGGCGCTCGTCGTCCCACGCGCCCCAGCCGGCGGCGACGTCGTCCGCCGGCGGTGCCCACGCCCCGGCGAACCGGAACAGCTCGAGGGCCGCCTCCCAGGGCGCGGCGAGCGGCCGGTAGCCGAGCGTGCCGCTGCCGTTACTTCTTCCCAAGCACGGAGTCCTTGAGCGACTTGGCGAGGCGGAATTTCACCACACGCTTCGCGGGAATCTTGATGGGCTCGCCGGTCTGCGGGTTGCGGCCCATCCGAGCCTTGCGATTGGCCAGCACCAGCCGTCCGAAGTTCGGCAACACGAAGACGTTCTTCGCTTCCTTGGTCGCCAGAGTTAGAAGCTGATCCATGACGTCGTTGATCTGCTTCTTGCTGAGATCCGTCTTCTGGGCCAGGTGAGCGATGATGGCGGACTTCGTCATCGATTTCGCCATGTGCGTCCCTCCATGTTCTGGGTTGTGAGAGTGAACGGCCGGAGCCGCTAGGTCAACCGCTTGGAAACGTCGCGCCCGCGTGAAACCAAGGCCCAATCCTACACAAGCCGGCCCGTGCGCTCAACAAGGGAATACGCGGTCGCCGCGTGATCAGCGCTCGGGGACGCGAGTGGGATGCAGGAAGCGGAACTGCCCGGAGCCGGCCAGCATCCGGTAGGAGCCGAAGCGCTGCTCGGCGTTGTCCACGTGATCGAGCGGGGAATCCTCGTCCTCGGTCTCGACCTCGTAGACCCGGAGCAGGTCGTAGGTGGTGCTGCGCTGGGCCGGCACGCGCCCGGCGTCCCGGATGAGCCGGCGTAGTTCCGCGGGGGGCACCAGCTGACCGTAGGAGGCGCCTGCCGAGGTGGAGATCGACTCGTTGATCAAGGTCCCGCCCATGTCGTTGGCGCCCGCCGCGAGGAGGACCTGGGCCAGCTTGGGCCCTTCCTTGACCCACGACGACTGGATGTTCCGGAAGAGCGGGCCCAGGAAGAGCCGGGCCAGCGCGTGCATCTTGATCACCTCGATCCCGGTGGCGCCCTGGCGCACGCCGGGGACGAGACCGCGGCGGTACATCGGCGCCTCCTGGTGGATCAGCGACAGGGGCACGAACTCGGTGAAGCCGCCCGTGTCCTTCTGGATGCTGCGGAGGAGATCCATGTGACGGATCCAGTGCGTGGGCTGCTCGACGTGGCCGTACATGATGGTGGAGGTGGTGCGGATCCCCAGCGCGTGCGCCGAGGTGATCACCTCGATCCACTGCTTCACCGTGATGCGGCCACGAGCGATGACGTCGCGGATCTCCTGGTCCAGCACCTCGGCCGAGGTGCCGGGCAGCGTGCCGAGGCCGGCCTGCTTCAGCTCGGCCAGGTATTCCGGGATGGGCAGGCCCGAGCGGGTGGACCCGTAGAGAATCTCCTCGGGAGAGAACGCGTGCAGATGCATCTCGGGTAGCGCCGCCTTGATGGCCCGGCAGAGGTCGACGTAGTAGCGCCCGTCGAGCTTGGGCGGCAGGCCGGCCTGGATGCAGACCTCGGTGGCGCCCATCTCCCACGCCTCGATGGCGCGGCGGACCACCTCGTCCATCGGGAGGAAGTAGCCTTCCTCCTCGCGATGGTCGCGGCTGAAGGCGCAGAAGGTGCAATGCTTGATGCAGACGTTGGTGAAGTTGATGTTGCGGTTGACCACGTAGGTGACGACGTCCCCGGCCTGGCGACGGCGCATCTCGTCGGCGACGAGGGTCAGGGCCTGCAGGTCGCGGCCGTGCGTCTCGGTGAGACGGATGCCGTCGTCCACCGAGAGCTCGCCGCCCTCGAGGAGACCGCCGAGGATGCGGCGGATGTCGGGGGACGCCCAGTCGAGGGAGATGCCGGTTTCACGCATCGCCATGTCTTCGCTCCGGTCCATGTCTTTGTGGTCGCGTCGCCCTACCACTTCCTCCACACCTCGAGGTCGGGTCGGACGTAGCCGTCGGCATCCACGGTCCGCGCCACCCGGTCGCGCAGGCGCTCGTCCAGGAAGGCGGCGCGGGTGGCGTATTCGGGATACACGGCGAGGCGCTCGCGCAATTCGTGTCCCGCGGATTCGGTGCGCCGCCGCAGGTCGGCCAGGCCGGGCCAGGGCCGCTCCGGATTGATGTGGTCCGGGGTGAGCGGCGAGATCCCGCCCCAGTCGTTGAGGCCCGCGGCAGGAAGCCGATCGTAACCCTGCGCGGACAAATTTGGAGGCGCCTGAATGTTCATGCCGGGGCCCAGCAGGAGGCGCGCCACCGCGACCGTCCGCAGTAAATCCTCGGCTTGGACATGCGGCCAGTTCCGCATCGGGATCGTCGGCTTGGCACGGAAGTTCTGGACGATGACCTCCTGGATGTGCCCGTAGCGCTCGTGCAGCGCGCGGATCGCCAGGAGCGACTCCACCCGCTCGGCGTGCGTCTCGCCGATGCCGATCAGGATCCCGGTGGTGAACGGGATGGACAGCGCCCCCGCGCGAGCGATCGTCCGGAGACGGCGCTCCGGCACCTTGTCGGGAGCCCGGTCGTGAGCCGCGCCGGGCGCCAGCAGACGCGTGGACGTGCTCTCCAGCATGATGCCCATGCTGACGTTGACCTCGCGCAGCGAGGCCAGATCGCGCTCGGTCATCAGCCCTGGATTGGCGTGCGGCAGCAGCCCGGTCTCCTCCAGAACCTGCTCGCTGACCGCGCGCAGGTAGCCCAGCGTGGTCCGATGGCCGACCGACCGGAGGAACGCGCGGTGCTCGGCGAAGAGCGCCTCGGGCTTGTCCCCCAGCGAGAACAGGGCCTCCTTCGCTCCGAGACGAGCCCCGGCGCGGGCGAGGGCCAGTACCTGGTCCTGGCTCATCGTGAAGGCGCCCGGCTCGCCGGGATCCTTCCGGAACGTGCAGTACCCGCAGTAGTCGCGGCAGAGCGTAGTCAGGGGGATGAAGACCTTCGCCGAGAACGTGATGCGCCGGCCCCGGCCCCGGTCACGCAGCGCGGCGGCCGCATCCAGCAAGAGGGGCAGCCGGTCCGTGGGCGTGGAGAGCAGCGCGGTCGCCTCGGCCGCGTCGGGCTCGCGCCCCTCCGCGACGCGCTCCAGCGCCCGTTCGATCGGGTTCAGCTCGAGTACTGCCATGACGACACGCGGTTCGGAGTCACACGGATCATGAGGCCGCGCTCACGCGGCAAACCGAGGGTGCGGTACTGATCGTACTTGGCGAGGAGCAGGTCCACGCCGTGGGAGAACTGCGGTCCATCGGTCAAGAGGTCGGCCCGACCCTGGATGATCACGTAGCGGAGCTGCGTCCAGTCCTCCTGGTACTCGTCGATCACGATTGAGACGCGCGGGTTCTCGTGAAGGTTGCGGATTCGCTTGAGCCGTTCCGGCGGAGTCTGCTTCGGCTTGGCGTCCACCGCGGAGTACAGCGCACTACCGTCAAAGGCGTAGCAGATGGGGACCACCATCGGCTGGCCACCCGCATCCGCGGTCGCGAGGCGGCCCACCCGGGCGCTCGTGATGAATGAGGCCACCGGACCCGTCAGCGGTGCGGCCGGGCTCGACGACATTGCCGATCAGCGAGGGGTCCGGAGGACCTTCGGGCGGACTTCCTCGGCGAACCGCTCCATCATGACCAGCTGGCCCCGGAGGTCGGCCGGGGTCAGGTCGAACACGAAGTGGCTGACTCCGAGCGCCTGGTAGCTCTTGATGTGGCCGATCACGTCGGCCGCGGTGCCGCGAAAGCCCGGCTGGTCGCTCACCGTACCCTTGACACGCTTCGGGGCCAGGTCGAGCGGCACGCGGAGCGTCAGGGTGATGTCCTTTGGATCACGCCCGGCCTTCTCCGCCCAGCGGTGGATCGCCTTGACCTTCTCGGCGTACTCCACCGGGTGGAGCATCGCGGGCGGACGCAAGCCGATGGGATGCCAGGCGTCGGCCAGCTCGCCGGTGCGACGCAGCGCCACATCGGTATGACCGCCGATCCAGATGGGGATGCCACCCTTCTGACGAGGCTTCGGAAGGGCGCTCACCGAGGGCAGCCGGTAGTACGCACCGGTGAACTGGACCGGCTCCTTCGTCCACATCTCGCGCATCAGCCGGATGTACTCGTCGGTGACCTTGCCGCGCGTCTCGAAGGGCGGAGCCTGCACGGTCTCGAACTCCTCCCGCATCCAGCCCACGCCGGCGCCCAGGATCAGCCGGCCGCCCGACATGACGTCCAGCGTCGCGAGCATCTTGGCGGTCACCACCGGGTTGCGGTAGGGCACCACCAGCACGCTGGTTCCGAGCCTCACGCGCGAGGTGAGCCCGGCGAGCACGCCCATCAAGGCGAGCGGCTCCAGGTAGCCGTTGGTCCAGTCCCCCGCGAAGCGCCCGCTGGTCGCGTAGGGGTAGGGGGAGTCGTAGGTCGTGGGAATCACCACATGGTCGGTCACGAACAGTGACGAGTACCGGAGCCCGTCGGCCTTCTGAGCCAGCTTGGTGAGTGACTCGGGCGTCGCAAGCGGACCACGGCCCGGCAGCGCGAAGCCGAAATGCATGCCCCGCATATTGCTCGCGGCCTTGGGGCCTGTCAAGGAGCGCCCAGGGCCCGAGTGTCAGCGGGGTGACGGCAAAAAATCCGCCTATGCTAGGCTCGTACTTGAATGCTGACCCGGAGGCCCGCGTGAAGCCCCGCATCCTTGTGGTCGACGATGAAGCCGTCATCGCAGAAAATCTGCGCCTCACCCTCGAGCATGAGGGCCACGACGTGGAGACGGCTGGCAACACAGTCGCGGCCATGCTCCGCATGGAGACCCGCGAGTTCGCTCTCGCCCTGGTTGACCTGATCCTGCCTGATGGTGACGGGCTGCATCTGCTCCGGCTGCTGAAGGCCAAGGACCCCTCGATCGAAGTCATCATCATGACCGGACACGGGTCCATCTCGAAGGCGGTCGAGGCGACCAAGCAGGGCGCCTTCTATTTCGTGGCGAAGCCCTTCGACGCCGACGAGATGCTCATGCTGGTTGGCAAGGCCCTCGAGCGCCGCCGACTACTCGCGGAGACCTCCGTTCTCCGCCGCAAGCTGGCCGAGCAGGCCGCGTACGGCGAGATGCTGGGCTCCTCGCCGGCCATCAAGCGCGTCTTCGAGATGCTCGAGTCGGTGGCCGCCTCCGATGCCAATGTGCTTATCGTCGGCGAGAGCGGGACCGGCAAGGAGCTCGCCGCCAATGCGGTGCACGCCAAGAGCACGCGGGTGGACGGGCCGCTGGTGAAGATCAACTGCGCGGCCCTGCCCAAGGACCTGATCGAGTCCGAGCTGTTCGGTCACGTCAAGGGCGCCTTCACCGGGGCCGCTACCGATAAGCCGGGGCTCCTCGAGGAAGCGCACCGCGGCTCCCTGCTCCTGGACGAGATCACCGAGATGCCGCTGGACCTGCAGGCCAAGCTCCTACGCGTGCTCGAGGACCGCACGGTGCGTCGTCTCGGCGGGGCCAAGACGGTTCCGGTGGACTTCCGCCTGATCTGCTCGACCAACCGCGAGCCCGAGACCGCGCTCCGCGAGGGGCGCCTCCGGCAGGACCTCTACTTCCGCATCAACACGGTGACCGTGGCCCTGCCGTCGCTCCGCGAGCGCTCCGGCGACATCCCTCTCCTCGCCAAGTCCTTCCTCGAGCGGTTCCGCATCAAGCACAGCCGGGAGGTGGAGGGCATCGACCCGGAAGCCTATCGCCGACTCCTTTCCTACACCTGGCCCGGCAACATCCGGGAGCTGGAGCACGCCATCGAGCGTGCCATCCTCGTGGCCCGAGGGAAGGAGATCTCGCTCAGCGACCTGCCCGAGCCTCTCCAGGCCGATCCGTCGCCGGGTGGGTCCGCACCGCCGCCGGGCTCCCTCGAGGAGATCGAGCGGGTTTCGATCGTTCGGGCACTCGAGTCGACGGGCTGGAACAAGCAGGCGGCCGCGCAGGTTCTGGGGCTCCGACGTCCCACGCTCTACTCGAAGATGCGTCGGCACGGCATTCCGCAGCGGCGCGCCTGACCGTCCCTCCGAAAACAACTGTTCGCTCCGGGCGTCAGGGCCCTGCCGCAATTCCTGAGAGTGCGGGCTCTAACGACCTGAAACCACGTTAGTTCGTAGTTGGCAATGGACTTGCCTCCGGGCAGTGGTCGGAGGTGGCCTGCATGCCCCGGATACTCCTCGTGGACGACGACCCCGCCTGGCGCAATCTTTACCGGATGGCTCTCGAGAGCAAGTTCGACCTGTTCGAGGCGACCGACGGGTATCAAGCCCTGTCTATCCTCGGCGCAGTGAGACCTGATGTGATCGTGCTGGATCTCAAGATGCCTCGGATGAACGGCATGGACTTCCTGCGCCGGCTAAGCCGGCTGAGCCCTCGCCCCGCGGTTGTTGTGTGCTCGGGTGCCTTCACGGAGGCGGAGCGTCCCCAGATTCCCGGCGCTCATCTGGCCGCGAAGACCCCCGACCTCAAGGAGCTCTGGGCGGCGCTCCGTGCGGCGACCCCGGCGGCGACCGTCGCCACGGCGGCCGCGAAGCATGCCGTTGCGGTCGAATACGGAGTCTGGCGCGACTGACCCCGCTGCTTAGTCGAAAGGCAGTTCTCGCCCCCCTGCCTAATTAGTGGTCACCTCGCCCCTCGGCCCTCGAGGGGCGTCGTTGTCAATCCCTCTGATTTTTCAACGCTCGCGACCTGTCCAGCACCGGCACGGGCAGTGCAGAGCAGCCCCGCCGGGAGGCCCAAATGAAAAAGATCGAAGCCATCATCAAGCCGTTCAAGCTCGACGACGTCAAAGAAGCGCTGACCGGCATCGGGGTCATCGGCATGACGGTGTCCGAGGTCAGAGGATTCGGCCGACAGAAGGGCCACACCGAGCTGTACCGCGGCGGCGAGTACACGGTCGACTTCCTCCCCAAGATCAAGGTCGAGGTGGTGGTCCCGGACAACCTCGTGGACAAGGTGGCCGGTGTCCTCGCCGGCGCGGCGAAGACCGGCAACATCGGCGACGGCAAGATCTTCGTGCAACCGGTGGACACGGCGGTCCGGATCCGGACTGGTGAGCGGGACGAGAGCGCGCTCTGATGACCATCCAAGGAGGACACGCAGTGAGGAACGCAACGATGATGATCCTGTTCTCGGTGCTGGCCCTGACGCTCGCGCTGTTCGCCCCGGTGCTGGCCCAGACGCCCGGCCCGTCGCCGGCGACTCCCGCGCCGGCGCCGGCCGCGCCAGCAGCTGCGGCGCCCGCCACGCCCGCGCCGCCGAAGATCGACAGCGGTGACACCGCCTGGGTGCTGGTCTCCTCGGCCCTGGTGCTGCTGATGACCGCGCCGGGACTTGCGCTCTTCTACGGCGGGATGGTGCGGCAGAAGAACGCGCTGGGTACGCTGATGCAGAGCTTCATCATCCTCGCGCTGATCTCGGTGCAGTGGGTTCTCTGGGGCTACAGCCTCGCGTTCGGGCCGGACAAGGGGGGCATCATAGGCGGTCTCGAGTGGGTCGGGCTGAAGGGCGTGGGGCAGACCCCCAACGCCGACTACGCGGCCACGATCCCCCATCAGGCGTTCATGCTCTTCCAGATGATGTTCGCGGTCATCACCCCGGCCCTGATCACGGGTGCGTTCGCCGAGCGAAAGAAGTTCTCGACGTTCCTGGTGTTCATCCTTGTCTGGGCCACCGTCGTCTACGATCCGCTCGCCCACTGGGTGTGGGGCATGGGCGGCTGGCTGCGCAACCTGGGCGCGCTCGACTTCGCGGGCGGCACCGTCGTGCACATCTCCTCCGGCATCTCCGCCCTGGCCGCCGCCCTGATCATCGGCAAGCGACGGGGGTACGGCCATCAGCCGATGCCGCCCCACAACCTGCCGTTCAC
>DATFWA010000161.1:0-14755 GCA_035259825.1 Candidatus Methylomirabilota bacterium
AGCGCGTGCGGACGGGCGAGAAGATCGCGTTTCACGGCCTGGAGAGCCTGGGCCGCGCGGTGGCCTCGCTCTTTTCGGCCGGCTCCGAGGGGAACTGACGATGACCACGATGACGACGACAGCAACACCGACAGCACCGGGAACGAGCGAGCCAGGCAGTGTGCTGCCAGGATCTCGCCTGAGACGGGTCACCGACTACATCGAGACGCACATGGACGAGGAGCTCACTCTTGCGCGACTGGGCGCGGTGGTGTGCATGAGTCCGTACCATTTCGCGCGCCTCTTCAAGCGCAGCACCGGATTGTCCCCGCACCGGTTCGTGGTACGCACGCGCATCGAGCGCGCCACCGCGCTGCTGGCGGCGGACATGTCCATCCGGCGGATCTCGCAAGTCGTGGGATTCCGCACCGTGAGTCACTTCACCACTGTCTTTCGCCGCGTGACGGGCACGACCCCGCACGCGTACCGGACCCTGAACCGGCCGGTCCAAGAGGGAGAGCGTGATGCACTGCCAGGAGATGACTAGAGAGCGTGAGATGACGATGGGACCGACCGGGCACGAGCACCGCCGCGCGACCGCAGACCGGGACGCGACGCTGGTCGCGCGGCTTCGCCACGGGGAGGAGGGCGCGGCGGAGGAACTGGTGGGCACCTACGGGGACCGCGTCTACCGGCTCGCGATCCGGATCACCGGCAGCACCGCCGACGCGGAAGAGGTCGCGCAGGACGCGCTGTGGACGGCCAGCCGCAAGATCGACACGTTTCGCGGGACGGCGGCGTTCGGGTCGTGGCTGTACCGGATCACCGCCAATGCGGCGTATCAGAAGCTGCGGGGCCGGCGGAGCGTGCGCAACGAGATCGCATGGGACGACCTGACGCCGTCGTTCGACGAGAAGGGGCAGTACCTCGAGCCCGCACTCGACTGGTCGCCCCGGCTGGACGATCCGGCGATCGAATCCGAGCTGCGCTCGGCGATCAGCGCGGCCATCGACGACCTGCCGGGAGAATACCGCGCCCCGCTGCTGCTGCGCGACGTGGAAGGGCTCTCGGTGCTCGAGATCGCCGAGGCGCTACACGTCAAGCCGGCGACGATCAAGTCACGCGTGCACCGGGCGCGGCTCTTCCTGCGCAAGCGCCTGGCCGACCTCCGATAGCCGAGAAAATTCGACGGGCGCCGATGAGAGGTCCGGCGCCCGTCGGCTATTTGCCTCGCTTCCTCCAGCGCCGCGCCGAGAACCCGGCGAGCGCCATGCCGAGTAGCACGAGCGTCGAGGGCTCCGGAACCGGGTGAAGCCGCGTGAACGACGTCTTCGGGCTCAGGCGGGATCGGAGGGCGCGATCTCTCCCACGACCCGCACGCGGGTACGGAGTGAGTTGCCGGGCAGGTAGGCCAGCGGTAGGTCCTCGACCTCCACGACGTTGAGGGTGGCTCGATTTGCGCCGGCGGCAACCGCCTTGTCCTCGGCGGCCTGGCGGGCGCGCGCGATGGCCTCGTCACGGGTGAGGTCCTGGAAGATCTGGTCCACTTCGCCGCTGACCTGCGCGATCGCGGCCCCGACCGCGTTGGCCACCGCCTGGTGCGGCACGTTCAGGACCTCGGAGACGCCGGCCAGGCGCGACGGGACAAGGAACGATCCGCCGCCCACCGCGATCAGCGGCGCGTCACTGGCGTCGGTCTTCATGCGGTCGACGCCCTCTTCGATCATGGCGCGGATGCGAGTGAGGGCTTGCTCCACGAGGCCGGCGGGCAGGCCCGCCACCCGGGACCGGTCGCCCAGATCGATGAGGCCGGCCGCCACCGCGACATCCGTCACGGTGAGCACATCGCCGCCGAACACGAGCGCCTGCTCGGTGAGGCGGTATCCGACGCTGGCCGGGCCGATGGCGAGCGTCGATCCGACGGACGACACGCGCGTGCCGCCGCCCAGCCCAAGCGAGAGGAGATCGGGCATGCGGAAGAGCGTGCGGACGCCGCCGATCTCGACCACGTTGTTGGCCTCGCGCGGGAAGCCCTGACGCAGGCTGCCGATGTCGGTGGTGGTGCCGCCCACGTCGACCACGAGGGCCTCGTCGCGCTTCCCGAGGAACGCGGCGCCGCGCATGGAGTTGGTGGGCCCGGACGCGAAGGAGTACACCGGGTAGGTCTCGGCGACCTCGGCCAGCATGACGGTGCCGTCGTTCTGGGTGAGGTAGAGTGGCGCCGCGATGCCGCTGGCCCGCAGGGCCGTCGTGAAGGCGCGCGTCGTCTTGCGCGCCAGCTCGATCAGGCAGGCGTTGAGCAGCGCCGCATTCTCGCGCTCCAGCAGGCCGATGCGGCCGAGCCGGTGCGACAGCGTGATCGCCACGTCGGGGCATTCCTCCCGCAGCACCGCCGCGGCCTCGTCTTCGCCCGAAGCGTTGAGCGGGGAGAAGACGGCGGCGATGGCCACCGAGCGGATGCCCGCCTCACGGATCCGGCGCGCGACCGCGCGCACGCCACTCGTGTCCAGCGGGACGAGCGGCCGGCCGTCGAACTCGTGGCCGCCTTCCAGCATCGCCACCTCGGCACGCACGATGTCGGCCAGGTCCTCCGGCCAGTCCACGAAGGGCGGGAGAGAGGCGCCCGAGGGCAGGCCGATGCGCACCGCGGCGACGCGGCCCAGGTCTCGGCGCTGCACCACCGCGTTGGTGAAGTGGGTGGTGCCGATCATCACCGCGTCGGCCTCGCGCGCCGCGGGCGCCTGCTCCACAAGCGCGGCGAGGGCGCGGGTGATGCCGGTGGTCACGTCCGGTGTTGTCGGCGTCTTGACCGCGGCGGCGACCGCGCTGTCCTCCAGGAGGACGGCGTCGGTGTTGGTGCCGCCCACGTCGATGCCGATGCGCCGTCTCACGCGAACACCGAGCGGAAGTCGAGATCGTAGCCGAATGCGCGCGGGCCCACGTGCTCGATGCCCTTGGGCGTGAGCAGGATGGGCGGGGCGGGCAGGGCGATGACGGTCACTCGCTGCCCGTAGCGCAGAGTCTCGGTGCCGATCGCGTCGCCGGAGACGGTGTCGAGCACGCAGATGAGATCGGGGGTCATCACTCGCGGCGCGTCGTCGAGCCAGCCCACCGCAAACTCGTTCTGGAAGGCGAGCCTGAAGGTGTGACCCCGGAACGCGTCGAGACCTTCGATAGTCGCGGTCCCGCGCAGGAACCCTTCGGTGGTGCGGCGGGCGATGTCGTGGATCTTGCCGCTGAACAGCTTGATGCCGGACGCGACCTCGAGCACCGCGTCGATCGGGTCACGGTGAGCCCGCCGGGCCGCCTGCACCGCCCGTCCGATGCCGATGGCCTTGGTGGTGGAGCCGAGGATCGCGCACTCCTTGATCTCCTTGCCGGTGCGCGGAGCCTTGCAGGTCGACGCGATCGAGCCGACCTCCACGCAGGCCTTGCGGCTGATCCGCTCCATCCACTTCCAGGACGCCGCGCGCGACACCACCACCGCGTTGTCCCGCACGTCGGCGAGGGTCAGCGGGTACATCCGCAGGTCGTGGATCGCGAAGCTGGTCATCTGGGCCTCGGGGAACGCGCGGCCCATGCAGTCACCGTCGATCACCGGCAGGTCCAGCATCGCGGCGCCCATGAACGGCTGGATGGAGTTGCCGCCGCCGATCTCGAGCGACATCAGGGCGCGGAACTTCCGGCCGAGGTACTCCTCCATCATGGTGACCGCGAGCGCCATGGTCTTGGGGTCGGTGAGACGCTCCTGTCCGACGAGTGGCGCGCCCATGTTGGAGACCACCGCGACGAGGTCGTCGTCGTTCAGCTCGGCGGCGTCCATCAGCCGGCAGACGATGCCCTGGCGATACAGCCGGCGCATGTTGAGCAGGGCCAGGTACGGGCTGCCCCCGCCGCCGGTGCCCAGGATCCAGGCGCCGATGGCCAAGCTCTCGATCTCCTCCGGGGCGACCGGTCTCATCGATGGGCTCGCATCAGAATCCGGTGAACTCCTCGAGGCCCATGAAGCGCGCGATGCCCAGGACCAGCACCAGGGCCACCCCGATGGCGAAGGCGGACACCGCGGCCGCGGTGGGATCGAAGGAGTACTTGAGATAGGCGAACAGCTCGATGGGCAGCGGGGTCAGCCTCGAGCTGGTCAGGAAGAGCGACAGGGTGAAGTTGTCGAAGGAGATCGCGAAGGCGAAGATAGCGCCCGCCACGACGCCCGGCTTGATCACGCCCAGCGTCACCTCGAAGAACGCGCGCACCGGATGCGCGCCGAGGTTCTGGGCGGCCTCCTCCAGCGCCATGTCGAAGTGGGTCAGCGTCGCGGTGACGGTGCGGATCACGTACGGGGTGGTCACGACGATGTGGCCGATGAGCATCGCCCCGTAGGACGCGTGCATCTTGAGCAGCGTGTAGAACTGCAACAGGGCGACCCCGGTGAGGATCTGGGGCAGCAGCAGCGGGGAGGTCACGAAGGCGTTGAGCAGGTCTCGCCCGCGGAAGCGCCCGCGCACCAGCACGATGGAGGCGGCGGTACCGATCGCGGTGGAAGCGAGAGCGGTCCACAACGCCAGCTCGGTGGACAGCCACAGCGCCTGCATGAACTCGCGGCGCTGGAAGAAGTTGGCGAACCAGCGGAGCGAGAAGCCCTGTGGCGGGAACGTGAAGTAGTTGCCCGCGTTGAAGGCGGCAAGCACCACCACCACCATGGGCAGCAGCAGGAAGGCGTAGACCAGCGCCACGGTCGTTCGAAGGATCATACGATCCCCCGCAGCGCGCGCTCGGTCACCTTGATGTAGACCGCGATCAGGGCCACCGAGATCACCAGCAGCACGAAGGCGTTGGCGGCGCCGAATGGCCAGTCGAAGACCGACAGCACCTGCTCGTAGACCACCATCGGCAGCACGTGTACCTTGAAGCCGCCGACCAGGATCGGCACCACGAACGAGCTGATGGCCAGGGAGAACACGAGCAGGGAGCCGGCGAGCACGCCGGGCAGCGAGAGCGGCAGCGTCACCTCGAAGAAGGCCCGGCGTGGTGAGGCCCCCAGGGTCTGCGAGGCTTCGATCAGCTGAGGCTCGATGCGCTTCAGCACGCCGGTGAGCGAGAGCACCATGAACGGCAGGAAGACGTGCACCAGCGCGATGGTGACTCCGAGCTTGTTGTACATGAGCGGCAGCGGGGCGCGGATCCAGCCGTGCTGGGTGAGGGTGGCGTTGATGAGGCCGCGATCGGCCAGCAGGATCATCCAGCCGTAGCAGCGGATGACGATGCCGACCAGCAGTGGCGAGAGGATGAACACGATCAGCAGGGGCTTCCAGCGCGATCGGGTCAGCGCGAGGTGGTAGGCGAGCGGGTAGCCCAGGAGCAGGCACGCCACCGTGGTGAGCACGCCGAGCCAGAGAGTGTCGGCGAGCACGCTCAGGTAGTAGGCGTCGGTGAAGAAGCGCACGTACTGGTGCAGCGTCAGCGTCCACTCGAGCTGTCCGAAGGACTGCCGCGAGAGGCTGATCAGCAGCATCAGCAGCAGCGGGATGGTGAAGAACACCAGCAGCAGGAGCACGTACGGCCCCAGCAGCAGGACGCGAGCGGAGCGGGACACGGATCAGCGGCCGAGCAGCTCCGCGGCCACGCGGGCCACGAGGAGGTTGGCCACCAGGGTCGGCGCGCCGGTCAGGGCCGCGACCTCGTCCCGAGTCTTGCGCCGGAAGCCGATGCAGTCCATGACCACGAGCCCGGCGTTTCCCGCCCGCAGCGTCTCCGCGGCGCGCCGCACCGCCGCCGGGTCGTTCTCCTCGTAGGGCGACAGCGGCGCCACGTGCGCGTCGAAGCCGCAGGCGCGCCAGCGCGCGATCGTCTGGGGCACGTGGCGCTCCGACGGCGTCAACACGCCCAGGCGCCCGGGGAAGACCATCGCGCGGAGTAGCCCCAGCAGGAGCTGCTGCGGCTCCAGGAACGGCCGCCGTGCCCGCAGCTTCGGGAACTCCCCGGTGCAGAGGAGCACGTTGAGCGCGGTGCCCCGGTCCTCGAGCGCGGCGATCTTCGTCTCGATGCGCGGGATCATCTTGGTCTTGCCCACGAAGACCGACGAGCCGTCGGCCAACCGGGTGACCAGGATCTCGTCGTCGCCCTCAGGAGCTAGCGGGGCGATCTGCTCGCGGCTGAGCCCGTCGAGCGCGCCCGCCTCCATGATCTCGACGTCGCTGCCGAGGATCGCCGCCATGTCCGGCACCACGTCGCTGCGCGGAGCCTGTCCCACCGTGATCAAGCCGACCTTGCTCATGCCTGCTCCTCCTGGATCATTCTCGCGTCTGCCGTGGCCCAACCTGCGCGCACGCGGGCGCCGGCGGCGAAGCGCACCTCGCCCAGCTCGACCGCCTGCAGCTCGAGCCCCGCTTCGGATTTCAAGATGTAGCGCACGGTCTCGCCCTGATAGACCACGTGCGCCACCGTCATGGGCAGCACCGTGTCGAGCGTCGTCGCGGGATCGAGCCGGATCCGCTCGGGCCGCAGGGCGACCGCGACGGTGGCCCCAGACGGTGCCGCGCCGAGGGCCGCCAGGGTGGTGCCGCCGCAGGCCACCGCGTTGGTTCCGGCGGCCCGTCCGCTCAGCAGATTGATGTTGCCGATGAAGCCGGCCACGAAGGCGGTCGCCGGCGTTTCGTAGAGCCCGCGCGGCGGCGCGACCTGCTCGACGCGCCCGCGGTGCATCACGGCGATGCGGTCGGACATGGTGAGCGCCTCCTCCTGGTCGTGGGTGACGTAGATCGTGGTGATGCCGACCTCGCGCTGGAGCCGCTTCAGCTCGATCTTCATGTGGTCGCGCAGCTTCTTGTCGAGCGCGCCCAGCGGCTCGTCCAGCAGCAGCACCGAGGGCCGCGTCACCAGCGCGCGGGCGAGGGCCACTCGCTGCTGCTCGCCGCCCGAGAGCTGGCGCGGGTAGCGTGCGCCGTAGGCCGGCAGCTGCACGAGGGCGAGCGCCTCCGCCACCTGCTGCGCGATCTCCGCCCTGGGTACGCGCTGCATGCGCAGGCCAAAGGCCACGTTCTGGGCAACCGTGCGGTGCGGGAAGAGCGCGTAGTGCTGGAACACCATGCCCACCCGACGGAGGTGCGGCGGCACGTCGGTGACGTCCGCTCTGTTGATCGCCACCCGACCGGCGTCGGGCGTCACGAAGCCGGCCACCGAGCGCAGGGTGGTGGTCTTGCCGCAGCCGGACGGGCCCAGCAGCGTGAAGAACTCGCCCGGGACCACGCGGAGCGAGACCCCGTCGAGCGCCAGGATGGCGCCGTAGCGCTTGACGAGGCCGGTGAGGGCGACGGTGCCGGCGGCGCCGGGTGTCTCCGTCAACGCATCTCCCGGTTCCACTTCTCGGTCCACTGCGGCCGCTGCTTGGCCACCTGGGCCCAGTCGAAGAGCACGAGCTTGTCGATGTCACCGGCTCCGATGACCTTCTTGGCCACGTCGGCCGGCAGCTTCACCGTCTTGTTGGTCGGGCTCCAGAACAGCTCGGTGGCGAACGCGGTCTGCACCTCCGGCGAGAGGTAGGCATCGATGAACTTCCACGCCAATTCCTTGTTCTTGGAGCCGCGGGTCACCTGCACCACCTGGTCGAGGATGGGCGTGCCCTCGCTCGGGGCCACCCAGTCCACCGGGATCCCCCGGTTCTTGAGGTCGTTGGTGCCCGCGTCGTGGAGCACCGCCAGCACGACCTCCTTCTGCTCGAGCTGCTTCTCGATGGTGCCGGAGAAGTCCACCAGCTTGGGCTGCGCCTTCTTGATCGCGGCCACGCCCGCGTCGATGTCGAAGTAGTCCTTGCCGAAGATCTTCGAGACCACGAACAGGAAATTGATGCCGAGCGTGTTGCCGATCACGTAGGTGGACCGTTTGCCGGTATAAGCATCGTCCCAGAAGTCCTTCCACGAAACGGGCTTCTTCACCCCGGAGTCGGTGCGGTAGGTGAGCCCGATCCGCCCCCAGAACATGGCGAGGCTGGTGTCGCCGATCAGGGCTTTCGGGTAGAGGTTCTTGATGTTGGGCGCCAGGGTGTCGTTGCGCTTGTCGAAGAAGCCGCGCTCGCGCGGGATCGGGAAGGCCGGCTCGTTGCCGAAGAGCACGTCGAAGGGCGGGTTGTCGGGGCCGGCGGCCATGAGCTTGGCGACCCACTCCGTGCTGATTCCGGTGACCACCTCGACCTTCACGTTGTGCTTCTTCTCGAAGGGCTCGACGAGCGCCTTTTTCATCACCTCGGACCAGCGGCCGCCGTAGCCGGTGACCACGAGGGTTGCTTGCTGGGCCGTCGCGGGCACCGCGGGCAGGAGCGAGAGGGCCAAGGTCCCGAGCAGGCTCCAGGCCAGCGAGGCGAAGCGGCGACGCGATACCCGACCGATCATGGGCAAGCCTCCAGTGACGAGGTGACGGTGTGGCCGGCATTATGTCGCAGCCGGTCGGCAAATGGTAGGCGTTGCGCAGAGCCGGAGCCTGGCGGAGAATCGCCGCCGTGCTCCAGCGCGCGGTGAGCGCCCTTCTGCCGGCCCCAGGCTCTTCGAGCTAGCGGTGAACCTCAAGACCACGCGCGCCCTCGGGCTGGCCATGCCAGACTCGCTGGTCCACCGCGCGGACGTGGTGCTGCGCTAATGGCGCCCCGGGTGCAGACCGTGCTGGGCCCGATCGCGCCCGGCGAGCTCGGTCCCACATTGATGCACGAGCACCTGCTCTGCGATATCCGACACCCCTCGCAGCGCAAGCCCGACGACCTCGGGCCCGAGCTGGCGCTCGAAAACGTGTGGGCGATCAACTATGGCACCGCCAAGAAGGCCGCGCGCAACTACCTGCTGGACGCCCGCGACGTCGCGGCCGACGAGGTGCGCCGCATGGTGGCCGCGGGCGGCCGCGCGATCGTGGATCTCTCATCGGGCGGCCTCAGCCCGGACCCGCAGGGCCTCGTCGAGATCTCCCGCGCCAGCGGCGCGCACGTGATCCTGGGCTGCGGCCATTACGTGCACGACTACCAGGACCCGGCCAATGCCACGCGCGCGATCGAGGACCTGGCCGAGGAGGTGGTGGAGTCGATCGAAGACGGCGTGTGGGGCACCAGCGTGCGCGCGGGCATCATCGGCGAGATCGGCTGCAGCGCGCCGTGGACGCCGCAGGAGCAGCGGGTGATGCAGGCCGCGGTCCTGGCGCAGCGGCAAACCCACGCCGCCCTGAACGTGCATCCCGGCCGCCATCCCGACCAGCCGCAGGAGGCCGTCGACTTCATCCGCGTCAAGGGCGGACAGCTGGACCGGGTCATCGTCAGCCACATCGACCGCACGATCTTCGACGCGGATCGGCTGGGCCGGCTCGCGGACACGGGGTGCGTGCTCGAGTGGGACCTCTTCGGCCAGGAGTCGTCCTTCTACCGGCTGGCCGACATCGACATGCCCAACGACGCGGTCCGCCTGCGCGCGATCCGCGGACTGATCCAGCGCGGGCACCTGAGCCAGATCCTCATCTCCCACGACATCTGCTACCGCTCGCGCCTGGTCCGCTGGGGCGGCCACGGCTACGGCCACATCTTCGACAACGTGGTGCCGCTGATGCGTCGGCGCGGATTCTCGGAGCGTGAGATCGACGCCATCCTGGTGGAGAACCCGCGGCGGCTGCTCACGATCGACTGAACGGGAGGACTCTCATGGATCTCACCGCCATGCGCGCGATGGACCTCGACCAGATCACGAAGCTGATCGCAGGCGCGACCCGGCCGATCAACGTGCTGTGGCAGACCGATGACTCGATCGCCTTCGTGGCGCGCGGTCGCGAGGGGCGGAGCGAGTTCCACGTCGACCCGAGCGACGAGGTCATGTACATGATCAAGGGCGACATGAATCTGCACTACCGCACTCCCGACGGGGAGGAGAAGGTTGCGGTCATCCGCGAGGGCGAGATCCTGCACTGCCCCGCGGGCACGCCGCACTCCCCGCGATTCGCGCCCGACTCCTTCGTGCTCGTGCTCGAGCGCAAGCGCCGGGCCGCCGAGCAGGACCGCTTCCTCTGGTACTGTCCGGCGTGCGGCGCCCAGCTCTACGAGGCGGTCCGGCAGGTCGGTGACTGGCGTGACGATCCGGTGTCCGAGGTCTACGCGGACTTCTACAGCGCCGAGTCGCACCGCACCTGCAGCAAGTGCGGGCACGTCACCCCGCGCCCGGCCGTGCGCGGCTGAGCCGGCTCGGGCGGTTGGTCTAGAGGCTGGGTCGGGTCGTCAGGGCCAACTGGCCCCGGGTGGGCTCCGCTCAGCAGAACCACGCCTCGGTGAGTCGGGGCGGGCGCTTGCGGCCCTTGCTCATGCCGCCGGCCACCGGCGTCGGCGCGGGGACACCGGCGGCGCCGGCGGCCAGTGCTCTTACCCGGTCGAAGATGGCGGGCGCGTCGGCTTTCTCCTCCACCGCGCGGGCCACGACCTGCGCGGTCTCGGCCTGCAGCGCGTCCATTCGCGGATCGGGATGCGTCCAGCGATACGAGAGCGTCTCGTGCTCGAGCACGCCCAGGTGGGGGCTGAGGCCCGCGCTCTCGAGGAGCAGCGAGCCCGGCGGCACCAGCAGGCGCAGGCCGTACTGGACGGGATCGACCGCGTCGATCAGGGCCTCGGCCTCCAGGTAGTCGAGCCACGCGCGGTGATCGTCGAGCGTCGTCCACGGGGTGAAGGCCACCCACGTCGGCCGAAGGGCGATGCCGGCCTCCCGCGTCAGGGCCAGGGCGAGCGCGATGTCGTCCCGGGTGTGCCCCTTTTCCAGATGCGCGAGCACGGTGTCGCTCAGCGATTCCGCTGCGGAGACGATGAACAGGCAGCCGGCCGCGCGCAGGGCGGGCAGGTGCTGCCGGTGTCGCAGCAGGTGCTCGATCTTCGCAGTGAAGTCGAACGTGACGTCGGGCCACTCGGCGTGGAGTTCGCGCGCCACCCCGAGGGCGTGGGTAGGCCCGTTGAGGAAATCCGGGTCGCCGAAGGTGACGTGTCGCGCCCCGGCTTCGACCTGCTGGCGTACGTCGGCCAGCACCACGTCGCGCGGCACCGCGAAGAAGCGGCCCTCGTAGACCGGCGGGATCGGGCAGTGGCGGCAGCGGTGCAGGCATCCGCGCGTGGCTTCCGCGTAGGCCACCAGCTCCATGCGCCCGTCGCGCTCGAGGTGCGCGTACTTCTTGATGGAGGGCAGCGCCGCACGACTCGGCACCAGGAAGTCGAGCCGCTGCAGATGCGGCAGAGTGGGCCGCCCCGGCCGTCCGACCCCGGGCGGCGAGCCGGCGTCGCCTCGCTCGAGCGCGGCGACGAGGGCGAGCAATGGGGTCTCCGCCTCGCCGCCGATCACGCTGTCCACCGCGTGGGCGAACAGGAAATCAGCGTTGAGCGTGGCGTAGAGACCGAAGAAGCAGATGTGAGCACCCGGATTCACCGAGCGCGCATGCGCCGCGACCTCGAGCCCCAGGCGCAGCGCGGTGTGCATCGGAACCGAGACCGCGATGACCCGGGCGCGCCGGAGCTTCTCGACGTCCACCGGCTCGACCGAGACGTCCATGACCGCGGGCCGGTATCCCGCGCGCTCGAGGAACGCGGCCGGCCACGCCACCGCCAGCGGCTGATGGCCCATCTCGTAGCAGGCCACGAGCAGGATGTCGCCCGCTTCGCGCATGGCGGTCAGTCTACACCCCGGCTCACGAGCGCCCGGCGATGACCTCCTCGGGCTGGGGCACGGCGCGGCCTTCCAGCCGCCAGAACGCAAAGACGGCGGGGACGGTGAGGGCCATCAAGACGGCGGCAAAGAGTAAGGGCATCCCGGGGTCGCCGGTCACGTCTCGCAGGAAGCCGGCGACGGTCTGCGAGATCGCCATGCCCAGATAGAAGAGGCCGTAGTACACGCCGAGCGCGGTGGACAAGTGCTCGGCCGCGACCGCGCGGGGCAGCAGCGACATCATGATGCTGGGCGGCAGTCCGAGGAGGATGCCGCTCACCACCATCCAGAAGGCGGGCATCGGCGCCCGGGCGATGCAGGCGATCGTGACCGTAGCGGCCAGGCAGGCGGAAACGATCAGAAGGCGCGGCCGGTTCACGCGGTCCGCCACCAGGCCGCCGAGCGGGACGGCCACGATGCTGATCCACAGCGCGGTGCCGGTGATCAGCCCGGCCTCGGTCACCGATGCGCCGCGCGACATCAGGAACGACGGCGCGAAGCTGGCCACCACGATCACGCTGGCGTTCAGCAGGGCCCAGCCGATGCCGGCGCTGATCGCGAGCGCCCACACGCGGCGGGGCACATTGAGTCGGAGCGCGGTGCGCTCGATCACCGGCGCATCGGGCGGTGCCTGGTAGACCAGCCCTACGAGGCCGAGCGCCAGGCCGGCCGCCACCACGGTGGCGTACTGGGCCAGCCGCCACGACGAGTCGGCGGCGAGCGGACCCAGGATCACGAGCGCCAGGGCCATGCCGAACGGCCACGCGGCAAGCATGATGCCCATCGCGGTCTGCAATTCGCGTCCGCGGAACCAGTCGGCCACCATGCGGGCCAACATGATGTTGACCAGCACGCCGCCGGCGCCGCCGAGCGCGCGGCCGAGGGCCGCGGAGTTGAAGCCCTCGCTGTACGAGACGATCATGCCGCCCACGATCAGCAGCCCGAGGCCCGCCACCACCACACGGAAGCTACCGAAGCGCTGCCCGAGCAGGCCCCCGGGCAGGGCCAGCACCACGCCCGGCAACATGAACAGCCCCATGAGCAGGCCGACCTGCGCGTAGGAGAGGTCGAAGCTGGCGACCAGGAAGGGCGTGAGGGCCGCGATCGACTGGAACTGAAAGCCGAGCGACGTTCGCGTGAAGAAGATCACCAGCAGCATGACCCAGCGGTTCATGGCGAGGTCCTCAGCTCCGGTGGCTGATGCGATAGATGCGCCCGGCGCCCTGATCGGAGACGTAGAGCGCGCCGTCCCGACCGACGATGACGTCCACCGGGCGGCCCCACGAGGAAGCGCCTTGGAGCCAACCCGTCACGAAGTCCTCCACGGTCGTGGGCTTGCCGTCCCGGAAGCGCACGACGACCACCTTGTAGCCGGTCGGCACGGTGCGATTCCACGAGCCGCGGTAGGCCACGAAGGCGCTGCCGCGATAGTCCGCGGGGAACTGGGTGCCGGTGTAGAACGTGATGCCGATCGGCGCCGAGTGCGCCTGGATCTCTCGCGTGGCCCGCGTCACGCCCTCGCACCGCGCGTTCCGGTCGAACCGGGTGTCGGGCTTGAGCTCGCCTCCCACCGCCATGCAATCCGGCCAGCCGTAGAAGGCGCCCTCTCGCACCTCGGTCACGTACTCGGACGGCACGTCGTCGCCGCGCCAGTCGCGCTCGTTCACGGTCGCCCACAGCACGCCGGCCGTCGGGTGGAACGCGAGACCCACCGCGTTGCGCAGGCCGGTGGCGAAGATCTTCTCGCCGGAGCCGTCGGCGTTGTAGCGGACGACGGCGGCGCGCCGCTTGTCACGCTCGCGGCACACGTTGCAGGAGGAGCCGACCGAGACGTACATGTGGCCGTCCGGTCCGAACACGACGGTGCGCGTCCAGTGCTGCTCGCCCCTGGGCAGGCTGGGGACCACCACCGTCCGATCGGAGGCCTTCATGGCGGTCGGGTCGTAGCGGAAGCGGAGTACGCGCCCGGTCTCGGCGACGTAGAGTGCGCCGTCCTTGAAGGCGAGGCCGTGCGGCTGGTCGAGCCCATCCACCACCGTGAGCACCGCGTCGGCCTTGGCGTCGCCGTTCTTGTCGGGCAGGGCGATCACTCGGCCCTGCGCGGGCTCGGAGACCAGCAGGGTGCCCGCCGGATCCAGCGCCATCAGTCGAACGCTGCCCACCCCGTCGGCGAACACGTCGATGGCGAAGCCCGGCGGCACGGTCAGCCGCGGGCCGGTCTGAGCCATCGCGGCGTCCGGCGCGCAGGCCGCGAGGGCCAGGAGCGCCAGCAGCAGCCGGCGTCCGATCACCGGCGCGATTGCCGGTACCATTCGTAGATCTCCTCGCCGGTGGTCATCCACACGCCGGGCTTCTTGCGCATGTAGTCGTACACCGCCTCGAAGTACTTGATGCGGTGCGGGACGCCGGAGATGTACGGATGCACCGCGAGCGCCATCACCCGCGGGTTCTTCGCGCCTTCCATGTAGAGCCGATCGAATTGATCCTTCGCGCGCTGCAGCCATTCGCCCGAGGTGTGGTGCTGGATCACCATCATCGGGATGTCGTTCAGCTCGAGCGTGTAGGGCACCGAGACGAGCGGCCCGGATTGCGTGCGGATCTCGTAGGGCTGATCGTCGTTGACCCAGTCCGAGACGTACTCGATACCCTCGGCGGCGAGATGGTCGAGCGTCTCCCACGTCTCGGTGAGTCCGGGGCCGAGCCAGCCCTTGGGCTTCTTGCCGGTGAACTTCTCGAGCAGCTCCACTGACTGGCGGATGGCCGCGCGCTGGTCGGGCAGGAGATGCATCGCCCCCTGCACGAAGCCGTGAGCCATGAACTCCCAGCCCGCCTCCAGCATGGCGCGGGCGACCGGCTCGTAGGCTTCCACCACGTGAGCGTTGATCGCGGTGGTGGCGCGGATCTTCCGCTTGTTGAGGGCGTCGAGGAGCCGCCAGAAGCCTACCCTCATCCCGTAGTCGTGCCAGGCCCAGTTGGGCACGTCGGGCACCACGGCCACGCCCTGGGGCGTGCTGAGATACTGGCGGGCCATCGCCTTCTCGATGTCCCACTCCTCGATGTTGACGATGGTCCACACCGCGATG
>DATFWA010000162.1:0-12133 GCA_035259825.1 Candidatus Methylomirabilota bacterium
CGTGCTGACCGGCAGCCTCGAGGAGGCGGTGGAGGTGTCCAACCGCCTCGCGCCCGAGCACCTGGAGCTGCAGGTACGCGATCCGGAGGCATTGCTCGAGCGTGTCCGGCACGCGGGCGCCGTCTTCCTGGGGCACCACACTCCCGAGGTGGTCGGCGACTACGTCGCCGGGCCGAATCACGTGCTGCCCACCGGAGGCACCGCGCGCTTCTCGTCGGCGCTGTCCACCGAGGATTTCGTGACCCGGCTGAGCGTGATCGAGTATTCACGAGAAGGACTGGCGGAGGCGGGACCGCACGTGGCCGAGCTGTCCCGCGTGGAGGGCCTGGACGGACACGGCGCGGCGGCGGCGGCACGCATCGCGCGCCCGGGAGACGATCGATGAGCGCGGAGCGGGGAACGGAGCCGGCGACGCCGCGGCAGAGCCGGATCGAGCGCAACACCAAGGAGACGCAGATCGTGCTGACGCTCAACCTGGACGGCACCGGCGCGTCCAAGGTCGAGACGGGCATCCCGTTCTTCAACCACATGCTGGAGGCCTGGTCCAAGCACGCGCTGATGGATCTGCACGTCGACGCCAAGGGCGATCTCGACGTGGATCTCCACCACACGGTGGAGGACGTGGGCATCTGCCTGGGCCGAGCCCTGCGGGAGGCGGTGGGCGACAAGAAGGGTATCGTCCGCTACGGCGCCTCGTTCCTGCCCATGGATGAAGCGCTGCTGCACGCCGCGGTGGACATCTCCGGCCGTCCGTACCTCGTCTTCAACGTGCCGCTGCAGCGGACGCGGATCGCGAACTTCGATCTGGATCTGCTGAAGGACTTCTTCCGCGCGGTCGCGGTCAACGCGGAGATCACCCTGCACCTGAACATGCACTATGGCGAGAACCTGCACCACATCGCGGAGGCCACCTTCAAGGCGGCCGGGCGCGCCCTCGCCGAGGCCACTCGCCTGAATCCCCGGATCACGGGCATCCTCTCCACCAAAGGAAGTCTGTGAACGCCAACGAAGCGCAGTCTGTGAACGCTAGACCGCGGACCGGTTGCGGCGCCGCCCCGTTGAGCGCCGAAGGCGCGAAGAGGCCAAACCGCAGCCCAAAGATCACGGCGCTCTCGCGCTCAGAACGAGAAGTCAGCGCGTTTGCGGTCGGCGGGCTGCCGCGAGCGACGAGCCTCACGCCACTGTCATGATCGCCGTAGTGGACTACGGGCGCGGCAATCTCGGCAGCGTGGAGAAGGCGTTCACCCGCGTCGGCATGCCGGCGGTGGTGACCCAGGATCCCGCGGTGGTGGATCGGGCCGAGGCGGTGGTCCTGCCCGGCGACGGCGCATTCCACGACGCGATGAGCAATCTGCAGGCGCTCGGCCTGGTCGCGCCGCTGCGCGCCTGCTTCGAGAGCGCCCGGCCGTTTCTCGGCATCTGCCTCGGCTACCAGCTGCTGTTCACCGAGAGCGAGGAGTTCGGGCAGGGCAAGGGGCTCGACGTGATTCCCGGCGCGGTGCGGCGGTTTCCCGCGAACCTCAAGGTGCCACACATGGGCTGGAACCAGGTCGAGCATCGGGGCGACCTGCGGCTCTTCGATGGCATTCCGAGCGGAGCGCACTTCTACTTCGTGCACTCCTACTATCCGGAGACGACTGACGACTCGCTGCAGGTGGCGTCGTGCACCTACGGACTGACCTTCCCGGCCGCGGTCGGCCGCGGACCGCTCTTCGCCACGCAGTTCCACCCGGAGAAGAGCCAGCGCTGGGGCATCCGGCTGCTCGAGAACTTCGCCGCGTTCGTGCGCGAGCGCCGCTGAGCATCGCCGAGGGCCATGTTCGAGATCGTACCGGCGGTCGATCTGAAGGCGGGGCGCTGTGTGAGGCTCCTGCAGGGACGCGCCGACGCGGAGACCGTCTTCTCCGACGATCCGGTGGCGATGGCCCGACGCTGGGAGGCATCGGGGGCCCGCCGGCTCCACGTGGTGGATCTCGACGGCGCCTTCGCGGGCGGGCCGGCCCAGACCGACCTGGTCCGGGCCATGATCCGCGCGGTGTCGATCCCGGTCGAGGTGGGCGGCGGGCTCCGTGAGATGGCGCACGTGGAGGCCATGCTTCACGCGGGCGCCCGCTGGGCCATCGTGGGCACGCGCGCGGCGCTGGATCCCGCGTTTCTCGGCGAGGTGTGCGATCGGTTCGGCGAGCGGCTCATGATCGGCATCGACGCCTCCGACGGACGGGTGGCGGTGGACGGCTGGACCCGCGTGCTCGACCTCGACGCGATGGACCTGGCCCGCGACGCGGCGGCGGCCGGGGCGGCCGGCATCATCTATACCGATATCGCGCGCGACGGCATGCAGGGCGGGCCCAATCTCTGGAGCACGGAAGCGGTGGCCCGGGCTGCGGGCATCCCGGTGCTCGCCTCCGGCGGCGTGGGATCGCTCGAGGACATCCGACAGCTCGCCACCGTGCCCGGCCTGGCCGGAGTGATCGTGGGCCGGGCGCTCTACAGCGGCGCGGTAGACCTGGCCGCCGCGGTGGCGGAGATCCGGTAGCCGCCATGCTCTGCAAGCGGCTGATCCCCTGCCTCGACGTGAAGGACGGCCGGGTGGTGAAGGGCGTGCAGTTCGTGGCGCTGCGCGACGCGGGCGATCCCGTCGCGGCGGCGCTGGCCTACGACGCGCAGGGCGCCGACGAGCTGGTGTTCCTCGACATCACCGCGTCGCACGAGGGTCGCGCCACCATGCTCGACGTGGTGCGCCGCACCGCCGAGGGCATCTACATGCCCCTCACGGTGGGCGGCGGGATCCGCTCACTCGAGGACATCCGCACCCTGCTGCGCGCCGGTGCCGACAAGGTCTCTCTGAACACCGCCGCGTTGGAGCGGCCGGCCCTGGTCTCGGAAGCGGCCCGCGGCTTCGGCAGCCAGTGCATCGTGGTCGCCATCGACGCCAAATCCCGCGCGGCCGGCGGCTGGGAAGTCTTCACGCACGGCGGGCGGCGGCCGACCGGACGGGACGCGGTGGCGTGGGCGCGGGAGGTCGAGGGCCTCGGCGCGGGCGAGATTCTGCTCACCAGCATGGACCGGGACGGCACCGGCGACGGCTACGATCTGGTCCTGACCCGCGCGGTGTCCGACGCGGTCTCGGTCCCGGTGATCGCCTCGGGGGGCGTCGGACGGCTCGAGCACCTGCGCGATGGCGTCGTCGAGGGCCGCGCCGACGCGGTCCTGGTGGCCTCCCTGTTCCACTTCGGCCAGCACGCGGTGCCCGAGGCCAAGCGCTATCTGGCCGAGCAGGGCGTGCTGGTGAGGATCGGGCCGTGAGCCTGCTCGACGAGCTGCGGTGGGACGCGCAGGGGCTGATCCCGGCGGTGGTGCAGGATACCGAGACCGGTCAGCTCCTGATGGTGGCGTGGATGAATCGCGAGTCGCTCGATGCCACGCGACGGACTGGCGTGACTCACTTCTGGTCCCGCTCGCGCGAGAGCCTCTGGCGCAAGGGCGAGACGTCCGGCCACACGCAGCACGTCGACGGCATCTACGCCGATTGCGATCGCGACACCCTGCTCGTCCAGGTGCACCAGGACGGGGTGGCGTGCCACACCGGCGCGCGCAGCTGCTTCTTCACCAGCTTGGACGGCCGCGAGGCCGTGCCCGCCTCGGCGGCGGATGCGGGGCCGGCGGTGCTGGAGGTGGTGGAGCGCGTGCTCGAATCGCGGAAGGTTTCGCCGCCCCCCGGCTCGTACGTGGCGGGACTGCTCGGAAAGGGCGAGCCCCAGATCTGCCGGAAGATCGGCGAGGAGGCAACCGAGGTGGTGACCGCGGCGCTCGGCGGCGAAGGCGACGAGCGGGTCGTCTCCGAGATCGCCGACCTCTGGTTCCACACCATGGTGCTGCTCACGGCCCGAGGCATCCCGTTGCGCCGGGTGTTCCGCGAGCTCGCCCGCCGTCACGCCGGGAGCAAGTGACCGTCTACGAGCGTGCGTCACGGCGGCCTCTCCTGATCGCGGTCTGTGTCGTCGCCACCGCGTGCGCGACGGCGACCGGGCGCGTCGAGGACGGGGTGTACCACTCGGCCAAGGGCTACCGGGTAACGCTCCCGGCGAGCGGGTGGACGGTGGATTCGGCCCCGCGCGCCGACCTGGCCCTGCAGGGCGACGCCAGATCGGGCGGGATGCTGGTCGATGCCACCTGCGGCGGCCGTGAGACGGCGCGATCGCTCGACGTGCTGACGCGGCACCTGACCTTCGGGCTCACGAAGCGCGACGTGATCGAGCACGGGACGACCACCGTGGGCGGACGTGAGGCCGCCCACTCGGTCGTGCGGGGGATGGCCGACGGCCAGGACGTCACGGTGGAAGCGCTGGTGATGCGGGCCGAGCCCTGCGTGCACGACTTCCTGTACGTGGCGCCCACCGGCGCCTTCGAGGCGGGCCGACCCGCCTTCCGCGCGCTGGTCGAGAGCTTCTCGCTGGAGCGGGACCGATGATCGAGAAGGATCTCAGAACCCATCTCCGCGAGACCGCGATCTGGTACGGCGGGCTCGGGTTGCTCACCGTCCGCGTGGCCCGGAACCTCACCCTGCCGCCGTCCTACTTCTGGATCGTGGCCCGGGAGATCGACATCATCGGGGTGCGGTCGCTGACCGTCGCCCTCACCGCTGCGCTGTTCACCGGCATGGTGCTGGCGCTGCAGACCGCGGTGAACATGGCTCGCTTCGGGGCCGAGAACTACGTGGGGCCGGTGGTGGCGTTGTCGATCCTCCGCGAGCTGGGGCCGGTGCTCACCGCGATCCTGGTCGGTGGCAAGGTCGCCTCCGGCATCACCGCCGAGGTGGGCTCGATGAAGGTCACCGAGCAGATCGACGCCCTCCGCGCCCTCGGGGTGAACTACATCAAGAAGCTGATCGTGCCGCGACTCATGGCCGCCCTCCTGGTCTTCCCCCTCGTCACGATCCTGGCCGACGGGATGGGGCTGCTCGGAGGTATGCTCATTGCCGTGTACGATCGCAACGTTGACCCGTATCTGTACTGGAACACCATCTCCTACTGGGTCGTGCTGAAGGATTTCCTGACCGGGATCGGCAAGAGCGTGGTCTTCGGCGCGCTGGTCACCCTGATCGGCTGCTACAACGGGCTCGCCACCGAGGGCGGCACCGAGGGACTCGGCCGCTCCACCACCGCGACCGTGGTGCAGGTAGCCATGGGGGTGATCATCTCGGACTTCTTCATCACCAAGCTGTTCCTCATCATGTTCTGGTGAGCACCGCGGTGGCCACCACCTCGCCCCTCGTCGAGCTGCGCGACATCCACAAGTCGTTCGGGCTGAACCACGTCCTGCGCGGCGTGAGCCTCGGTCTGAACAAGGGCACGATCCTGGCGGTGATGGGCGGCAGCGGCACCGGCAAGACCGTTCTCCTGCGCATTTCGGCAGGCCTCGTGCGGCCGGACAGCGGCGAGGTGCGCCTGTTCGGCACCCGCACCGATCGCATGCGCGAGGAGTCCATGCTGCCGTTGCGCCGGCGCACCGGCTTCGTGTTCCAGGGTGCCGCGCTCTTCGACTCGCTCTCCGTCTTCGAGAACGTCGCCTATCCGCTCCGCGAGCACACCCGGATGTCGCTCGGGGAGATCACCGATCGCGTGCACCACTTCCTCTCCCTCGTCGGCCTGCCCGACACCGACGATCTCTTGCCCGCCGAGCTGAGCGGCGGCATGCGCAAGCGGGTGGGCATCGCGCGGGCGCTCGTGATGGAGCCGGAGGTGGTGTTCTTCGACGAGCCCACCGCGGGTCTGGATCCGACCAACGCGCGGCTGGTGGCCCAGCTGATCGCGCAGCTGCGCACCGGGGTGTGCGACACCGCCATCGTGGTGACCCACGACGTGGAGTTCGCGGAGCTGGTGGCGGACCAGATGGCGATCCTGCTCCATGGCCGGTTCGCCGACATGGGCACGCCCGCCGAGATCCATCGCTCGGCCGATCCCGACGTGCGGCGCTTCCTGGCCGGCGAGCTGCGCGAGATCTAGCGCCATGGCCGACGGGCGGCAGTTCGCGCTGCAGATCCGGATCGGGGCCTTCATCCTGGCCGGCCTGCTCGTCTTCGTGGCCATCATCTACCTGCTGGGCGCGCAGGCGCGCTACTTCGAGCGGAAGTACGACCTCGTCGCCGAGTTCACCGAGGTGGGCGGGCTCATGGAAGGGGCGACGGTGCGCCTCGCCGGCGTGCAGATCGGGCGCGTGACCAGCGTCGTCCTGCCGCCCGAGCCCGGCGGCAAGGTGCGGGTGACCCTCACGGTGGCCCGTCGGTATTCCGACCGCATCCGCCGCGACTCCGAAGTGCACATCGCCACTCAGGGTCTGCTGGGCGACAAGATCATCGAGATCTCGTTGGGCTCGCCGTCGGCGCCCCCGCTTCAGCCGGGCGACATGCTCGCCTCGAAGGAGTCGTTCGAGATGCAGCAGATGTTCAAGACGGGCATCGAGACCTTGCAGACCGTCCGGGAGCTGGCCGCCAGCCTCAAGGGCACCGCCGAGCGGGTCGATCGCATCGCCAAGGAAGTCGAGACCGGTAAGGGATTCGTCCACACCCTGGTCTACGGCGAGCCAGAAGCGCTCGGCCGGCTGAACGCTCTCCTCGTGCGGACCCAGGCCCTGCTGGCGCGAGCCGAGCAGGGCGACAACGCGATCGGCGTGATGCTCTCGCCGGAGAGCGGCAAGTCGGTGCGCTCGCTGCTGGCCGCGATGGATGCGCTGAGCCGCGGCGCCGCCAAGCTCGAGTCGCGCGACAACCTGGTCTCGGCGCTGCTCTACGACCCGCAGTACAAGGCGGTGGCCGACGATCTACGCGCGGTGGCACACAACTTCCGCGACGTCTCGGAGCGGGTGGCCCAGGGCCAGGGGCTCCTCGGCCAGCTCACCCGCGACGGCGCCGACGGTCAGGCCGGCGCCCTCGGCGACGCCACCGCCGACTTCCGCGTCGCGATGGCGAATCTGCGCGCGGTCACCGAGCGGCTCAAGGCGGGCGAGGGCACGGTGGGCGCACTGATGGAAGACCCGACGGTGTATGAGAACCTCGTGCAGTTCCTGGAGGGGGCCCGACGGAGCTATCTCCTCCGGACGCTCATCCGCTCGACGATCGAGTCGGGGGGCCAGTCCGGATCCGCCGCGAGCGGCGGACGCTGATGGCGCGCGAGCGGTCGGTCTATCGCTGCCAGGAGTGCGGCCTCGCCGCGCCCAAGCCGGGCACGTGCCCCGATTGCGCCCGGGTGGGCACGTACGTGCAGCTGGTCGAGGAGCGGGCGGCGCCCCCGCGCGGGAGCGCGCGCCCTGGCATGACCTCCACTCGGCCGGAACTGCTCGGCGACATCCGCGTCGATGGCGATGGTCACCGCACCTCGAGCGGTATGGCGGAGCTCGACCGGGTGCTGGGCGGCGGCGTGGTCACCGGGTCGCTGGTGCTGATCGGGGGCGACCCGGGTATCGGCAAGTCGACCTTGCTGCTCCAGGTCAGCGGGGCGCTGGCCCGGCGGGCCGGACCCGTGCTCTACGTGTCCGGCGAAGAGTCCGCGGGGCAGGTGAAGCTTCGCGCCGACCGCCTCGGAGCGCCGCCGTCCGGTCTCTACTTCGTCGCGGAGACCGACCTCCAGGCCGTCGAGGCCCACGTGGCGACGCTCCAACCGCGGGTCCTGATCGTCGACTCGATCCAGACCGTCTACATGCCGGGGCTCGAGTCGGCTCCCGGCAGCGTGAGCCAGGTCCGCGAGTGTGGCGCCCGACTCATGGCCCTGGCCAAGGGCCGCGGGATCGCCACGTTCCTGGTCGGGCACGTGACCAAGGAAGGAGCGATCGCCGGACCCCGGGTCCTGGAGCACCTGGTGGACACCGTCCTTTACTTCGAGGGCGAGCAGCACCATGCCTACCGCGTGCTGCGGGCGGTGAAGAACCGCTTCGGATCCACCAACGAGATCGGGGTGTTCGAGATGGGGCAGCGAGGGCTGACCGAGGTCCCCAACCCCTCGGGCTTCTTCCTAGCCGAGCGCCCGAAGGACGCCGCGGGCTCCGTGGTCGTGGCCAGCCTGGAAGGGACCCGGCCCCTGCTGGTCGAGATCCAGGCCCTGGTGACCCCGGCCGGATTCGGGACCCCCCGCCGTACTGTGCTTGGTGCCGACTACAATCGCGTATGCTTGCTGCTGGCCGTGCTGGAGAAGCGGGCGGGCTTCCCGCTGCAGTCGCAGGACGCCTTCGTCAACGTCGCCGGGGGCGCGAAGGTGTTCGAGCCGGCCGCGGATCTCGCCCTGGTGCTGGCCGCGGCGTCCAGCTATCTCGACCGGCCGCTCCGGGGTGACCTGGTCGTGCTCGGCGAGGTCGGGCTGGCCGGCGAGGTGCGGGCGGTGACCGGCCTGGAGACGAGGCTCAAAGAGGCGGCGGCGCTGGGCTTCACCGCGGCAGTGGTGCCGCAGAGCACGCTCGGGAGCCTGGCCGGGCAAACGCTGGACGTCCAGGGTGTGGGCACGGTCGACGAAGCGGTGAAAGTCCTACTGGGGCCGTGAGGGCTGAATGCGGATAGGCATTCTCATCGTTCGAGTGCTGGTGCTGATGGCCGCCACGGCGGCCGGCTTCGCGCTCGCGCACGGACTCGGACTGCACGCGCCCAGCAACCTGTTCCTGGCCGGAGCGGGTTTCCTCGCCGGCGTGCTGGTGGTGCTCCTGGAGTGGCAGGCCAGCCGGGTCCCGGTGGACCGGCTCTTCTGGGGGGCCATCGGGGCGATGCTCGGTATCGTCCTCGGCCTCGGCCTGGGCACCGCGCTGGAGGCGGTGGTACCCGGAGCGGGCGCGCTCGGCCGCGGGCTCTTCGCGCTGCTGCTGGGCTATCTGGGCGCCACGGTAACGCTGGCCAAGCGGGACGAGCTCGAGGACATGTCGGTCAAGCTCTTCCCGAAGACCGCGGTGCGCCAGGAGGGCGACAAGATCCTGGACACCTCGGTCATCATCGACGGGCGCATCGTCGACGTCTGCCAGACCGGCTTCCTGGCCGGGACCCTGCTGGTGCCGCAGTTCGTGCTGCGCGAGCTTCAGCAGATCGCCGACTCCGCCGACGCGCTCAAGCGCAACCGGGGCAAGCGCGGCTTCGACGTGCTGCAGCGCCTGCAGCGCGTGCCGCGCGTGACGGTCCGCATCGACGAGGTGGATTTTCCGCAGGTCCGGGAGGTCGACCGCAAGCTGATCGAGCTGGCGCGGGCGACCGGCGGGAAGATCGTCACCAACGACTACAACCTCAACCGAGTTGCGGAGCTGTCGGGCGTGTCGGTGCTCAACATCAACGAGCTGGCCAACGCGCTCAAGCCGGTGGTCCTGCCCGGCGAGCCGCTGCACGTGCACATCGTCAAGGAAGGTAAGGAGTCCAACCAGGGCGTGGCCTACCTCGACGACGGCACCATGGTGGTGGTCGAGCACGGCAAGCGGCTCATCGGCCAGACGGTCGACGTGACGGTGACCACCATCTACCAGACCGCGGCCGGCCGCATGATCTTCGCCCGGCAGCGCGACGAGGAGCAGGTCGCGCGGTGACGTACGCCATCGTCCCGGCGGGAGGGCTCGGCTCTCGCATGGGCTCCCGCCGTCCCAAGCAATACCTCCGTCTCGGCCGGGCGCCGATCCTCGTGGCCACCCTGCGCGCCCTCGCGCGCACGCGCGGCCTGGTCGGCATCGTGGTGGCGGTGCCCGAGGTCCACGTAGCTGCGACGCGACGACTCCTCGCGCGGCAGCGGGTGCCCAGGATTCTCGACGTGGTGGCGGGCGGGGCCGACCGCCAGGAGTCGGTGTGGCGGGCGCTCCAGCGGGTGCCCGAGCGGGCGCGCTGGGTCGTCGTCCACGACGGGGTGCGGCCCTTCATCGACGCTGGAGTCGTGGAGCGCGTGCGGGCGGCGGCCGCCGGCGGAGCCGCGACCTGCGGCATGCCGGTGCGCGAGACGGTCAAGCGCGTGCGCGATGGATCCGTCGAGGCGACCATCGACCGCGACGGGCTGTGGACCACCCAGACGCCCCAAGTCTTTACACGCGCGCTACTCTGGGAGGCCCACGAGAAGGCGAGGCGGGACGGCTTCGCGGGGACCGACGACGCGGTGCTGGTGGGGCGGCTCGGGACGACGGTGGCGATGGTGCCGGGACTCGAGCAGAACCTCAAGATCACGACACGGGAGGATCTCCGGACGGCCCGAGCCTGGGCCAGGCACCGCCGCCGGGCATGACCCTGGTTCGGTCCGGGCTCGGCTTCGACCTGCACCCGCTGGTCGATGGGCGGCCCCTCGTGCTCGGAGGGGTCGCGGTGCCATCCGAGCGGGGGCTGGGTGGCCACTCGGACGCAGACGTGCTGACCCACGCGGTGTGCGAGGCCCTGCTGGGCTCGCTCGCGCTCGGCGATCTCGGCCGGCTGTTCCCCGACACCGATCCGCGCTACAAAGGAGCCTCGAGCCTGAGCCTGCTGCAGGCGGTGATGGATCTGATCTCAACCAAGGGGGCGCGCGTAATCAATGTCGATGCAACGGTGATCTGCCAGGCCCCCCGTCTGGCCGCATACCTGCCCGAGATGGCCCGGCAGATCGCGGCCGCGATGGATCTCGGCGTGGAGCGCGTGAGCGTGAAGGCCAAGAGCCCGGAGCACCTGGGGTTGATCGGACGCGGCGAGGGCATCGCCTCGATGGCGGTGGTGAGCGTGGAGGTCCGATGACCACGCGCGCGTTCAACACCCAGAGCCGGCGCAAGGAGGAGCTGGTTCCGCGGCGCGGCGGCGAGCTCGGGATCTACGTCTGCGGCGTGACGGTCTACGAGGTCAGCCACATCGGCCACGGCCGCAGCGCGATCGTGTTCGACGTCATCCGGCGCTATCTGCGACACCGCGGGCACGCGGTGAAGTTCGTCAAGAACTACACCGATATCGACGACAAGATCATCCGGCGCGCCAGCCAGGAGGGCGTCTCGCCCCGGGACATCTCGGAGCGCTACATCGCCGAGTACCGGACCGACATGGCCTCGCTCGGGGTGCTGCCGCCGGACGTCGAGCCGAAGGCCACCGAGCACATCCCGCAGATGATCGCGCTCATCGAGCGACTCATCCAGAAGGGTGTGGCCTACCCGGTGGACGGCGACGTCTACTTCGAGGTGCGCCGCTTTCCCGGCTACGGCAAGCTGTCGGGGAAGAACCTGGAGGATCTGCAGGCAGGCGCGCGGGTCGAGGTCGACGAGCGCAAGCGCGATCCGATGGATTTCGCCCTCTGGAAGGCCACGAAACCGGGCGAGCCCTCGTGGAAGAGCCCGTGGGGCGAGGGCCGGCCCGGCTGGCACATCGAGTGCTCGGCCATGGCCATGCAGTATCTCGGCGAGACGCTCGATGTGCACGGGGGCGGCGAGGATCTGATCTTCCCGCACCACGAGAACGAGATCGCGCAGGCCGAGGCGGCGACCGGCAAGCCGTTCGTCCACTACTGGATGCACAACGGCTTCGTGAACATGGACGACGAGAAGATGTCCAAGTCGCTCGGCAACACGCTCACGATCAAGGACCTCGTCCGGCGGCACGATCCCGAGGCCCTGCGCCTGTACCTGCTGGGGACGCACTACCGGAACCCGCTCGAGTTCGCCGACGAGCGGATCACCGAGGCCGGCCGCGCGCTCGCCCGCCTCCGGTCGCTGAAGGACGAGGCCGAGCGCATCGCCGCTCGCGGGACGCCGGCGCCGGGCGCGGACGGCGGTCTGTTCGAGCAGGTCGCCGCACACCGCGCCCGCTTCGAGGGGGCGATGGACGACGACTTCAACACGCCCCAGGCCCTGGGCGTCCTGTTCGACCTGGCCCGGGTCCTCCACACCGCCAGGGACCACGTCGCCCAGGGCACCCTCGGCGCGGGGGCGTTCCTGATCGGGGTCGGTGAGCTGGTGGTCCTCGCCCAGGTGCTGGGGCTCCTGGAAGGGGCGGGACGACGGCCCGTCAGCCTGGACCCGCAAATGAAGGCTCGGATCGAGTCGCTCGTCTACCTCCGGCAGGAAGCTCGCCGGCAGCGCGACTTCGGCGAGGCCGACCGGCTGCGCGAAGAGCTCTCTCGCCTGGGTGTGGTGCTGGAAGACACGCGCGATGGGACGACCTGGAAGCTTCAGTCATGAA
>DATFWA010000163.1:0-15899 GCA_035259825.1 Candidatus Methylomirabilota bacterium
CGACGTGGTGGGCTCGACCGAGGCGATGCACGACTTCATCGCCAACCGCCCGGGCGAGGCCCGCGCCGGCTCGAGCGGGCGCGTCGTTCCCGGGTTCGAGGCGCGCCTCGTGAGCGACGACGGCCGGCCGGTCGCTCCGGGCATGGTGGGGCACCTGCTGATCAAGGGCGAGTCCACCTCGCCGGGCTACTGGAACCGGCACGAGCGCACCAAGGCCACCATGCTGGGCGACTGGCTGCGCACCGGCGACATGTTCTACCAGGACACCGACGGCTACTTCTACTTCTGCGGGCGGACCGACGACATGCTGAAGGTGGGCGGCATGTGGGTGGCCCCCGCGGAGGTGGAGGCGGCCCTCGGCGAGCACCCCGCGGTCCTGGAGGTCGCGGTGGTGGGCCGCGGCGACGCCGACGGCCTCACCAAGCCCCACGCCTACTGCGTGCTGCGCGAGGGGGTGTCGGGCTCGGAGACGCTCGCGGCCGAGCTGCGGGAGTCGGTGCGCAAGCGGCTGGGCGGCTACAAGTCGCCCCGCTGGATCGACTTCGTCTCCGAGCTGCCCAAGACCACCACCGGCAAGATCCAGCGGTTCGCGCTGCGCCAGCGGTAGATGCGCGTCGTCGTCGAGCGGGTGTCCAAGACGTTCGTGGATCGGCGCGGGCGCGAGGTGGTCGCGCTGAGCCAGGTCGATCTCGCGGTGGAGTCGCAGGAATTCGTCGCGCTGTTGGGCCCGTCCGGCTGCGGCAAGTCCACGCTGCTCAACATCATCGCCGGGCTCCTGCCCGCGACGTCGGGGCAGGTGTACTTCGAGGGCGAGGCGCGCCCGGGCCGGTCCACCTCGGCGACCGTCTTCCAGGAGTTCGCGCTGTTTCCCTGGCGCACCGTCCGGGCCAACGTCGAGTTCGGGCTCGAGGAGCTGGGCGTCTCTGGTGCGGACCGCGCCCAGCGGACGCGCCGATGCCTGGAGATGACCGGGCTGGCCGGCTTCGAGGGCAGGTATCCGCACCAGCTCTCGGGCGGCATGCGGCAGCGGGTCGGCATCGCGCGGGCGCTCGCGGTCGAGCCGGCGGTGCTCTTGATGGACGAGCCCTTCTCGGCTCTCGACGCGCAGACCCGCACCCTCATGATGGAGGAATTGCTCGCGATCTGGGCGCGCACGCGCCAGAGCATCCTTTACGTGACCCACAACATCCAGGAGGCCGTGTTCATTGCCGACCGGGTGATCGTGCTGTCGCGCCGTCCCGGCGAGGTGCTCGACGTGGTGCCGATCGGGCTCGATCGTCCGCGCCGCGAAAGCCAACAGTCCGACGCGGCCTTCTCGCAGGCCGCCGAGCGGATCTGGGGACTGATCAGGTCGCAGGCCCAGGCTGCGCTGCTCGAGAGCGCGACGGCCGAGCGAGGCGCCTGATGGCGGCGCAGCGGCTGGTGGTCGTCGATCGGGCCGCGTTCCTCCGCCGGTCCGAGCACCGGGCAGTGCGCGTGCTCGCGCTCGTCGGGCTGGTGGTGCTGTGGGAGGCGATTACGCGGACCGGATGGGTGTCGTCGCTGTTCCTGCCCGCTCCGTCCGGCGTGCTCGCCGAGGGCTACGAGATGGCGCGCTCCGGGCAGCTCCTCGTACACCTGGGCACGAGCCTGGCGCGCTTGGCCTGGGGCTTCGGCATCGGGGCGGCGGCCGGCATCGGTGTGGGCGTCGCGGTGGGCTTCTTCTCGCTCGCCGACGCGGTGGTGCAGCCGATCATCGCGGCCACGTTCCCGATTCCCAAGATCGCGCTGCTGCCGCTGCTGATCCTCTGGCTCGGGATCGGCGAGGCGTCCAAGATCGCGGTGGTCGCCCTCGGCGTGTTCTTCCCGATGGCCATCAACACCTACGCGGGTGTCCGACAGGCCGATCCGCTCCTGATCCGCGCCGCGGTGTCGTTCGGCGCGGGACGATGGAGCGTCATCCGGAAAGTGGTGGTGCCGTCGGCCTTGCCGATGGTTTTCGCCGGCCTCAAGCTGGGTGCGGGCATCGCGCTGCTGCTGCTGGTGGCCGCCGAGCAGATCGCCGCGGACGCGGGCATCGGCTTCCTCATCTTGCAATCCGGCAACCTGATGGAGACGACCCGGCTCATGGTCGGCATCGTCGTGCTCTCGCTGCTGGGCGTGCTCTCCCACTGGGCCCTGGGTGGGCTCGAGCGCGCGGTGATCCGGTGGCGCCACTCGTGAACTCGAGACCCGATCGGAGGACGCCTCGCATGCGCGTGACTCGACTGCTCGCTCGGCCGCTCTTCCTCCTCGCCCTCGCGGCCGGCCTGCTCGCCGGGCCGCCGGCCGATGCGCAGCCCAAGGGGGCGCCGACGCCCAAGGCCGCACCGGTGAAGGTCGGCGTCCTCAAGCTCACGTCCTCCGCTCCGATCTTCGTCGGGGTGGAGAAGGGCTTCTTCCGCGAGGAGGGGATCGAGCCCGAACTGGTGTACTTCCAGGCCGCCGCACCCATCGCCACCGCTCTGGCCGCGGGCCAGCTGGACGTCGGCGCCACCGGGCTCACCGCCGCGCTCTACAACATCGTGCTGGGCGGCGAGAAGCTGTGGATCGTGGCCGACAAGGGGCGCGAGTGGCCGGGCTACCCGCTCGTGGCCATCGTCGTGCAGAAGGATCTGTGGGAGGGCGGACTCCGGTCCATCAAGGACTTGAAGGGCAAGCGGATCGGCGTCACCCAGCTGGGCTCTACGTTCCACTACCACATCGGCAACATCCTGGAGAAGGACGGGCTCACCCTGGCCGACGTGAAGATCGTGCCGCTCCAGGCCATGCCGGCCACCATGGAGGCGCTCAAGGGCAAGCAGGTGGACGCCATCCTCGTGCCGCAGCCGTTCCCGGGGGCGGCCGAGGCCCAGGGCTTCGGCCGGATCATGGCGTGGGCGGGCGATCTCTACCCGTGGCAGATCGCGACGATCTTCTACTCCGGCAAGCTCGCCGCCGATCGACCGCGCGCGGTGGCCTTCATGAAAGGCTACGTGAAGGCCTCGCGCTACTACTTCGACGCGGCCCTGATCCAGAAGGACGGCCGCACCGTGCCCGGCGTGAACTACGAAGAGGTCGTCGAGATCACCGCACGCTACACCGGCGCGCGGTCCGAGATCATCAAGCTCGGCTTCCCCTACCAGGATCGCAACGGCCGCCTGCTGGTGCCCGACATCCAGCGGCAGATGGCCTGGTGGACCGCAAACGGGTTCATGAAGAAGCCGTTGCCGCTCTCCGGGATCGTCGACATCTCGTTCGTCGAGGAGGCAGTGAAGGCGCTCGATCGCTGAATCGGCGCGGGTTTGCGTTGCGCCTCCCCGGGGGATGCTGCTATCATCTCACCCGCCGTGAGTGCCCCGTTCGGGAAGGTCCTCATCGCGAATCGCGGCGAGATCGCCGTCCGGGTCATCCGGGCCTGCCGCGAACTGCACATCAAGACCGTCGCCGTCTTCTCCGACGCTGATCGTGAGTCGCTCCACGTCCTGCTGGCCGATGAGGCCGTCGGCATCGGGCCAGCTCCCGCCGTGGAGAGCTATCTCGTCATCGACCGTCTCATCGCGGCGGCCCGCAGCACCGGCGCGGATGCCGTACACCCCGGCTACGGATTCCTCGCCGAGAACGCCGCCTTCGCACAGGCCTGTCAGAATGCCGGGCTCACGTTCATCGGCCCGCCGCCCGCCGCCATCCGCGCGATGGGCGACAAGATGGCGGCGCGACGGCTGGCCATCAAGCTGGGCGTACCGGTGGTGCCGGGCACCGAGCAGCCCATCGCCGACGACGCGGATGCCGGGCGGGTGGCGGGGCAGGTGGGCTATCCGGTCATGCTCAAGGCCGCGATGGGCGGCGGCGGCAAGGGCATGCGGCTGGTGCGCGCCCCCGGCGAGCTGGCCGCCGCGCTGCGGGCCGCGCGCTCCGAGGCGGGCGCCGCGTTCGGCGATGCCTCCGTCTACATCGAGCGTTTCGTGGAGGAGCCGCGCCACATCGAGATCCAGGTGCTGGCCGACGCCCACGGTGGCATCGTGCACCTGGGTGAGCGCGAGTGCTCGATCCAGCGTCGACACCAGAAGCTTGTGGAGGAGAGCCCGTCGTCGTTCGTCACGCCGGAGATGCGGCGACGGATGGGCGAGGCAGCCTGCCGGGTGGCGGCGGCGGCCGGCTACGTCAACGCGGGCACGGTGGAGTTCCTGGTCGATCGCGAGCGCAACTTCTACTTCCTCGAGATGAACACGCGGCTGCAGGTGGAGCACCCGGTGACCGAGCTGGTGACCGGGCGCGATCTGGTGAAGGATCAGCTGCGCATCGCGGCGGGCGACAAGCTGGGCTTCGCCCAGGACGACGTCGCGCTCGCCGGTTGGGCAATCGAGTGCCGGATCAATGCGGAGGACCCCTACGCCTCGTTCATCCCCTCGCCGGGCCACGTGGCCGGGCTGCGGGCCCCAGGCGGGCCGTGGGTGCGCGACGACACCGGCGTCTATGCCGGCTGCACGATCCCGCGCTTCTACGACACCCTGATGGCCAAGCTCATCGTGTGGGGACCCGATCGTGAGGCGGCGACCGCGCGCATGGCGCGCGCGCTCGAGGAGTACAAGGTCGTCGGCGTGCAGACCACGATCCCGATCCTGCAGCGGATCATCGCGCACCCGGATTTCGCCACCGGCGGTCTCTCGACCGGGTTCATGGAGCGGCTGCTGGCCGCGGACCGGCCGGAGGCTGGCGGCCAACACCGCCGGATCGCCCTGATCGCGGCGGTGCTCACCGCCTACGAGCGGGCCGGGCGACCGGGTCCCGCGTCCGCCGCGCCCGCGCCGTCGTCGAGCGCGTGGCGGCAGGCCCTGCGGCCGAGCTGGAGAGAGCGGTGAAGTTCGAGGCGCAAACGGGCGGGCAGATCACGCCGATCGAGGTGAGCGGCGAGGCGGGGCGCTACACGATCGTCCTGGACGGCGAGACGCTCACGGTGGATGCGCGACAGACGGGAGAGGGCATCTGGTCCATTCTGCTCGGCGGCGCCTCCCACGTGGTGGACGTGACCGATCAGGACGGGGCCTACGCGGTCGACGTGGGCGGCGAGCGCTACGCGATCCGGGTCGAGGAGGAGTCGCGCTACATCATCCGCACCCGCGGGGCCGGCGGGCCCGAGCGCGGGCAGGTGCTGAAGGCACCGATGCCCGGCAAGGTGACGGTGATCGAGGTCTCGGTCGGCCAGTCGGTGTCTCCCGGCGACGGGCTGATCGTGCTGGAGGCCATGAAGATGGAGAACGAATTCAAGGCGCAGGTGGCGGGCACGGTGAAGGAGATCCGGGTGGCGGCCGGCCAGCCCGTGAATCCGGGCGACGTGCTGCTGGTCATCGAGTAGCCGGGGACCTCGTGGCGGCCGCGATCGAGTTCAAGGCAGTCAACAAGTGGTTCGGCGACCACCACGTGCTCAGCGACGTGGACCTGAGCGTCGACGCCGGCGAGGTCATCGTGGTCTGCGGCCCCTCCGGGTCGGGCAAGAGCACCCTGATCCGATGCGTGAACCGCCTCGAGCCCATCCAGAAGGGCGAGATCCGGGTGCACGGGCAGTCGATCTCGGGAGCAGGCGCCAACCTGGTCAAGCTGCGCACCGAGGTGGGGATGGTCTTCCAGTCCTTCAACCTCTTCCCCCACATGACGGTGCTGCAGAACATCATGCTTGCGCCCCGAAAGGTGAAGGGCCTGGACGCGGGGGCGGCTGAGAAGGTCGCGCGCGGCCTGCTGGAGCGCGTGCGCATCCCCGACCGCGCCGACTACTACCCGGCCAACCTCTCGGGCGGCCAGCAGCAGCGGGTAGCGATCGCCCGCGCGCTGGCTATGCAGCCGCGGATCATGCTGTTCGACGAGCCCACCTCGGCGCTCGATCCCGAGATGATCAACGAGGTGCTGGACGTCATGACCGACCTGGCCCGCGAAGGCATGACCATGATGGTGGTCACCCATGAGATGGGCTTCGCCCGCCGCGTGGCGAGCCGCGTGGTGTTCATGGACTACGGCCGAGTCGTTGAGGTGCAGAAGCCGGAATCCTTCTTCGCCGCCCCGCAGTCGGACCGGGCGAAGGACTTCCTGTCCAAGATCCTGACTCACTGAACCAACCCATTCCAAGGAGGACGTGAATGCGACGACTGATGGGATTCGTGATGGCGCTGGCGCTGCTCGTGGCCGGGATGTCCCCGGCGCTCGCCCAGCAGAAGAGCACGCTGGACAAGATCTCCGAGACGGGCACGCTCACCATCGGCACCCGGACGGGCTCGCCGCCCTTCGGCTACGTGAACTCGAAGAACGAGTGGGTGGGCTTCTCGATCGACCTGGTCGAGGAATTGATCAAGCCGGCGCTGGAGAAGAAGCTCGGCAAGCCGATCAAGGTGGAGAAGAAGGAAAGTACCCCGCCCACCCGGATTCCGCTCCTCTCGTCGAGCGCGGTAGACCTGATCGCCGAGACCATGACCGACACCCGGGCGCGCCGCGAGAGCGTCGACTTCTCGCTCACCTTCTTCGTGACCGGCGCCCAGTTCCTGGTCAAGAAGGGCAGCCCGATCAAGGGCATCAAGAACATCGACGGCAAGCGCATCGCGGCCCAGCAGGGCTCGACCAACGCGCGCATCATCCGCGAGAAGGCGCCCAAGGCGGTGCTGCGCGAGTTCCCGGATCAGCCCGCCGCCTTCCAGGCCCTGGTGCAGGGGCAGGCGGACGCCTACACCAACGACGGCATCCAGCTCGCGGGACTCAAGGCCAAGTCGCCGAACCCGGCGCAGTGGGACATCGTGGGCGATTTCTTCTCCTACGAGCCGTACGGAATGGCGATGCGGAAGGGCGAGTCCGATTTCCGTGCCGTGGTGAACGCGGGCCTGATGGAGGGCATCGAGTCCGGCAAGTTCTTCGAGATCTACGAGAAGTGGTTCGGGCCCAGCGGCGAGCTGCCGTACCCGATGTCGCCGCAAGTGCGCTCGTTCATGCTCCTGCAGGTCGTCCCCAAGTAGCTAGAGTCCTCCGCCCTCTCCCCTCACGGGGTCCTTCCCCTGGGGGAGAGGGAGAGCACCGTGAACTACAAGTTCAACTGGTCGGTGCTGTGGACCGGTGAGTCCGGTCAGTGGCTGCTGAGCGGGCTCATCACCACGCTCGAGCTGTCGGTGGCCGCCTGGCTGCTCGCGGTGGCCCTCGGCATCATCTCCGGTGCGCTCCGCACGGTGCGCGTGTGGCCGCTCCGCGCCGCCGCCACCTTCTACGTCGAGTTCTTCCGCAACGTCCCGCTTTTGGTGTGGATGTTCTTCTGGTACTTCGCAGTCCCGCCTCTCCTGCCCCAGGGCATCCAGGACTTTCTGTTCGCCTACGGCCTCGAGTTCTGGGCAGCGGTCTGCGCGCTCGGCGTGTACAGTGGCGCCCGCTTCTCCGAGGTGCTGCGCTCGGGGATCCAGTCCATCCCGAAGACCCAGCTCGAGGCCTCGGTGGCCTCGGGCCTCACCACCTTCCAGGCCTATCGGTACGTGATCCTGCCGGTGGCGCTGCGGATCATCATTCCGCCCGGAACCAACGAGTCCCTGAACCTGCTCAAGAACTCCTCGGTGGCGCTGACCATCAGTGTGGCCGAGCTGACCTTCCAGACGCGCCAGATCGAGACCTACACCGCGAAGGCCATCGAGGCCCTGACCGCGGGCACCCTGATCTACCTGGTGCTGTGTGTCTCCATCGCCACCCTCATGTCGTGGGTGGAGCGGCGCACCGCGATTCCCGGCCTCATCGTGGGAGGTCGGCAGCGACGCTAGCCATGCTCGACTTCGACGTCATCTGGCGGAATCTGCCGTTCCTGATGCTCCAGGGCTTCCTGGGCATCGGCAACTTCGTGGGAGGCACCCTGCGCCTGGCGATCCCGTCGATCGTGCTCGGCTTCATCCTGGGCATCTTCATCGGCATCGCGCGGCTGTCCCCGCAGTGGTGGATCCGAGTGCCCGCGACCATGTACGTCGAATTCTTCCGCGGCGTCCCGCTCGTCATGGTGATCTTCTGGATGTGGTTCATCATGCCGATCGTGCTGAAGACCGCGATCCCGGAGTTCGGCGTCGCCCTCACCGCGTTCGTGATCTTCGAGGCCGCCTACCTGGGCGAGATCGTGCGCGCCGGCATCCAGTCGGTGCCGCGCGGGCAGGTGGAAGCGGGCACCGCGCTCGGATTGACCTCCGCTCAAGGGATGCGCTTCGTGATCCTGCCCCAGGCGCTGAAGAACATGATTCCCTCCCTGGTGACCCAGTTCATCGTGCTCTTCAAGGACACCTCGCTCGCCTCGATCATCGGCTTCATGGACCTGACCAAAGCCGCGCAGGTGGTGAACAACCGCGAGATCCGGCCGTTCCCGATCTATCTCTTCATCGCGGTGGTGTACTGGGTGTGCACCTACTCTATGTCCCGCTACGCGCGCTACCTGGAGAAAAGGATCGGCCCTGCCTGAAGTCGTCCTGCCCTCCGGCGTCCGCCTGCACTGGCGAGAGGCCGGACCCGTTCCGCATCGGGCCGCCGATGCGTCCGCGCCGGCGCGACCCGTGGTGGTATGGATCCACGGCGGCTCGGTGGAGGACTCGTCGGTGATGGTGGCCGACCTGGAGCCGTTTCTCGACCGGGTGCGCGCGCTCTTCCCGGACACGCGCGGCCACGGGCTCTCGACGCGCTTCGAGCGCGTGGAGGACTACACCTACGCGCGCAAGGCCGCGGACCTGCTGGCCTGGCTGGACGGCCTCGGCGTGCGCGAGGCGGTCTGGGGCGGAGCGTCCATGGGCGGCGCGCTCTCCCTGTGGATCGCCGCGCACACGCCCGAGCGCGCGCGGGCCGTCGTCTCGATCAGCGGGCCGCCCTACGAGCCGAGCGCCGAGGACAAGACCTGGTGGGCCCAGCACCGCCCGCTGGTGGAGGCCGGGCGCTTCGAAGAGTACTTCGACGCCAACGTGCGGCTGCGCATGGGCGAGGTGGCGCTGGCTCGGCTCAAAGCGCGGCCGGATCGCTACGCCGACCTGGCCGCCTCGCTGCGCCGCCACTCGGTGCCCTCGCTGCTGGCCCTGCTCGACGAGACCTACAGCCGCCACGAGTGGCTGGAGGACTGCCGTCGCATCCGATGCCCGGTGCAGGTGATCGCCGGCTCGGAGGACAGCTACCCCACGGTGGCCATGTCCCGCCGGGTCGCCGAGACGATCCCCGGTGCGCGCCTCCACGTGGTCGAGGGCGGCCCGCACTTTCCGAACCGAACCCACCGCGCCGAGGTCCAGCGAGTCGTCGCCGCCTTCTTCGACGCCATCGGCCTCTGGGCTGGGATAGAATCCAACCCGCGATGAACGAGGAGCAGCAGCGGATCAGGAGCTACCTGGTCGCCCAGGGCGCCAAGCTGACGCCGGCCGCGATCGTGGAGAAGGTCCAGGCCGCGATGGCCGATCTCCGCGCCGCCGCGATCGCGGTGCCGCCGGCGCGGTTCGCGGAGCGGCCCGAGCCGAGCGAGTGGAGCGGCAACGAGGTGATGGCACACGTCGTGGCCGCCGACGGCTACTTCGGCGGCGGGGTCTGCCGGTTGCTGCGGGGCCAGCCGCCGGCGGGCCGGCCTGAGGGGCGGGGAGTCGAGGGCGCGCCGCTTCGCACCGCCGAGGCCTGGTACGACCTGCTCGCCGCGCAGCGAGAAGATCTGTTCGCCGCGGTCGGCGCCGCCGATCCCGCCGCGGCGCCGGACCAGCGCATCGACCATCCCATGTTCGGCCCGCTCACCTGGCGCGAGACCCTGCTCTTCACCCGCCTGCACGACCTGGATCACGCCGGCCAGCTGCAGAAGATCGCCGCCGCCTTCGCGGCCTCGCGTCCGGCCTGATGCGCGTCGCCATCTCGCTTCGGCTGGCCCAGACCGACTGGGCCGAAGCCAGCGCCTACGTGACCGAGGCCGAGCGGCTGGGCGTCGACTTCGTGTGGTCCGCCGAGGCCTGGGGACACGACGGCGTCACGCCGCTGGCCTTCGTGGCCGCGCGCACCTCGCGCATCCGGCTCGGCACCGGCATCCTGCAGGCGGGCACTCGCACGCCCGCGCTGCTGGCCATGACCGCGATGAGCCTCAGCGCCATGTCGGATGGCCGCTTCGTGCTCGGCCTGGGCGTCAGCGGACCGCAGGTGATCGAAGGCTGGCACGGCATCCGCTTCGACCGGCCGGTGCTGCGCATGCGCGAGACGGTCGAGATCGTCCGGCGCGCGATCCGTGGCGAGCGCCTGGAGTACAAGGGCCGCGTCTACGAGCTGCCGCTGCCGGGCGGCGAGGGCAAGGCCATCCGCTCGGCGGCGCCACCGCAGCCCGACGTCCCGATCTATCTGGCGACGCTCTCGCCGCGGAGCCTCGAGATGACCGGCGAGATCGCGGACGGCTGGCTCGGCACTTCGTTCATGCCCGATCACGCGCGCGTCTTCACCGATCACCTGGCCGCCGGCGCGGCGCGGGGCGGCCGCTCGCTGACCTCGCTCGACCTGCAGGCCGGCGGCTTCGCGGCCTTCGGCGACGACGCGGCCCGCCTGATCCCCGCGCGCAAGCCAGGGCTGGCCTTCACGCTCGGGGCCATGGGCTCGCGCCAGCACAACTTCTACAACGACGCGTTCCGTCGCGCGGGCTACGAGGACGTGGCGCGTGAGGTCCAGCGCCTGTGGCTGGACGGGCGGCGCGAGGAAGCGGCGGAGCGGGTGCCCGACGAGCTGGTGCTGAAGACCAACCTGCTCGGCACCGACGCGATGGTGCGGGCCCGCTTGCAGGCCTACCGCGCGGCCGGGATCACGACCCTGCGCGTGGAGCCGGCCGGTGAGGGGCTCGCGGCGCGACTCGAGACGCTCGGCCGGCTGCTGGACCTGGTTCGCGCGCTGGGATAGCATGGCCCTCGGCCCTCCCAGAATGCATCCGAGACCCAAGAGGAGTCCCACATGGATCTGAACTACTCGCCGGACGAGCTGGCCTTCCGCGACGAGGTGCGCGGCTGGCTGCGCACGAACCTCCCCGACGACCTCCGCCAGAAGACGGAGAGCTACCAGGAGCTGTCGAGGGACGAGCTGCTGCGCTGGCACAAGATCCTGGCCAAGAAGGGCTGGGTCGCGCCGGACTGGCCGCGGGAATGGGGCGGCACCGACTGGAACATGGTGCAGCGCTACATCTTCGAGGAGGAGTGCGGCTACGCCGCGACGCCGATGATCGTGCCCTTCGGCGTGCGTATGTGCGCGCCGGTGCTGCTGCAGTTCGGCACCGAGGCCCAGAAGAAGCGGTTCCTCCCGCGCATCTACAACGGCGAGGACTTCTGGTGCCAGGGCTACTCGGAGCCGGGCTCGGGCTCCGATCTCGCCTCGCTCAAGACGCGCGCGGTACGGGAAGGGGATCACTACGTGGTGACGGGCCAGAAGATCTGGACCACTCTGGCGCATCATGCCGACTGGATCTTCTGCCTCGTGCGCACCGATCCCAACACCGGCAAGCGCCAGGACGGCATCTCGTTCCTCTTGATCGACATGAAGACGCCCGGCATCACCGTGAGACCAATTGTTTTGATGGACGGCAGCAAGGAGGTCAACGAGGTCTTCTTCGACGACGTGAAGGTGCCGACGGAGAACCTCGTCCACGAGGAGGGGAAGGGCTGGACGGTGGCCAAGTACCTGCTGGGCTACGAGCGCATGGGCACCGGCCGCATCGGCGCCTCCAAGCGCGAGCTGGCCCGCCTGAAGGAGCTGGCCAGCGAGCAAATGAAGGACGGCCGCCCGCTCATGGAGGACGCGCGCTTCCGCGACCGGCTCACCCGCGTGGAGGTCGAGCTGATGGCGCTGGAGATCACCAATCTGCGCTTCCTCGACCAGATGCGACGCAGCGGCCGGCCGCCCGGCGCCGACGTGTCGATGCTCAAGATCAAGGGCACCGAGATCCAGCAGTCCATCACCGAGCTGATGATGCACGCGGCGGGCCCGCTGGCCCAGGCCTTCCGCCCCGTCGACGCGATGGACTTCGATCACTTCACCGCGCGTCTGGCCCCGCGCTACTGCAATCTGCGCAAGGCGACGATCTACGCCGGCTCCAACGAGATCCAGCGCAACATCATCGCGAAGGCCACGCTCGGCCTGTAAAGCTCGGGTGGCGATGTCCGGTGGGGTCGAGGGGTGGCCGTGGGCGGTCCTCTGACCACGTCTCGCTGTTTGATCGCGACCCGGATCGGAGTTCCCAAGCTGGACGGTGGGCGAGCGGTCGGCTCCGGGCAGGAACGGGTCAGTCGGACCCCCCACGGCCACCCGTCGACCCCACCGGGCGTCGCGGTCCTTACGATCGATTTCCACTAGGGAGTGACGGGATGAACTTCGATTTGAGTGAAGAGCAGCAGCTGCTGGCCGACAGCCTGAAGCGGTATCTGACCAACGAGTACTCGATGGATGCACGAGCCAAGATCGTGGACTCGCCGACGGGCTGGAGCGAGACGGTGTGGGCCGCCTTCGCGGAGATGGGGCTGCTGGGCGTGCCCTTCGCCGAGGAGCACGGCGGCTTCGGCGGCACCGCGGTGGACGTGATGCTGGTGATGGAGGCGCTGGGCGAGGGGCTCGTGGTGGAGCCCTACTGGGTCAACGTGGGCCTGACCGGGCGGCTCATCGCGCGCGGCGGCTCCGAGTCGCAGCAGAAGCGCATCCTGCCCGCGCTGATCCAGGGCAAGCACCGGCTCGCCCTCGCCCACACCGAGCGCGGGGCGCGCTACGACCTCGGCCACGTGGAAGCGCGGGCCAAGAAGACCGGCGGCGGCTACATGCTCGAAGGCGAGAAGCGCGCGGTACTGGCGGGCGGCTCCGCCGATACACTGATCGTGTCCGCCCGCACGAGCGGCGGCGTCACCGATCCGGCCGGTATCAACCTCTTCCTGGTCGAGCGCTCCTCGCCCGGGGTGACGGCGAAGGAGTACCGGACCATCGACGAGCTGCGTGCTGCCGACGTGTGGCTGTCGGACGTCTCGGTGCCGGCCGAGGCGCGGCTGGGTGACGAGGGTCGCGCGCTGCCCCTCATCGAGGACGCGGCCGACTACGCCACCGCGCTGCTCTGCGCCGAGGCGGTGGGCGCGATCCGCTTCGCCAACGAGGCTACGCTGGAGTACCTCAAGACCCGGCGGCAGTTCGGCGTGCCCATCGGCAGCTTCCAGGCGCTGCAGCACCGGATGGTGGACATGGTGATCAGCTACGAGCAGGCGCGCTCGATGGCCTGCCTGGCGTGCGTGAAGGTCGACACCGCGCCGCCCGCCGAGCGGCGCCACGCGGTCTCGGCGGCCAAGATCAAGGTGGCGGACGCCTGCCGCCACGTGAGCCAGGAAGCGGTGCAGCTGCACGGCGGCATGGGCATGACCGAGGAGCTGAAGATCAGCCACACCTTCCGCCGGCTCACGATGATCGGGCAGACCTTCGGCGACGCCGAGCACCACCTCGAGCGCTTCGCGAGGAGCGAGTCGGCCGGGGCGTGACGCGCCCAAAGGTTGACTCACTCCCGGGCTTCCACCGATAGTCGGGCGGTATGGACGGGCAGGAACCCACCGGGCGACCATCGTTCTTTCGCAAGCCGGCACCCCCCGGTAGCGGTCCGGGCCCTCGCTCGGTAGCGCCCGCCTCGCCCCCTTCGCCGCCGGCCGACGCGCCTCCGCTCCCGCCGGCGCCTCCGCTCGGAGGCGAGCCGCCCCGGTTCGGCCCGGCGCCTCCCTCCGAACTCGACGGCGTCCGCCATCCCGTGTTCCACGGCATCGGGGGCACGCTGTTCGGCATACACGTCGTCAACACGCTGCTGATCCTGGTGACCTTGGGGATCTACTACTTCTGGGCGAAGACGCGCGTGCGCCAATACCTGGCGGGGCAAACCGAGATGGAGCTGGATCGCTTCGCCTATCACGGCACCGCGAAAGAGCTGCTGCTGGGCACACTCAAGGCGGTCGTCGTCTTCGGCCTGCCGGTGCTGCTGATGAACTTCGTCCGCGACGTCCTGGACGTGCCCATCGCGATGAAAGTCATCGCCGGGGTCATCTCCGGCAGCCTGATCTTCGTGTTCTTCCCGGTTGCGGTGGTGGGGGCCCGCCGGTACCGCCTGAGCCGCATGTCCTGGCGCGGGATCCGCTTCTCGTTCCGGGGCCGGGTCTGGGAGATGATCAAGATCTTCATCCTCGGGACGTTCCTGACCGGCGTCACCCTCGGGCTGTACTACCCGTTCTTCCTCGTGGATCGCCAGCACTTCCTCGTCTCGCACTCCTATTTCGGTAGCGAGCGATTCGGCTTCACCGGCCGCGGGCGGGAGCTGTTCGGGCCGTTCGTGGTCGCCATCCTGCTGACGCTGCCGACCCTCGGGCTGATCTGGGTGTGGTACGTGGCCCGGAAGCGGCGCTTCTTCTGGGACCACACCAACCTGGGCAGCGCACGTTTCTCCTGCCACGTGACCGGGGGCGCCCTGCTGGGGCTGTGGCTAGTCAACGCGGTCCTGCTGGTGTGCACGGTCGGGATCGCGTGGCCGTGGGTCCGGGTGCGCAACATCAACTTCACGTACCGCAATCTGGCCCTAGTGGGGCCGCTCGACCTCGCGCGCATCGAGCAGCAGGCGCAGAAGGCCGGGAGCACCGGCGAGGGTCTCTCCGGGTTCTTCGATTCCGGCTTCGACCTGGCCTGACCGGTCGGTCTCCGATGGTCCGGCCGTCGTCCCTGGAGCGCGCGCTCTGATGCGTACCGACTGGGAGGGTATCTATCTCGACGGCCGCACCGCGGCTCGGCGGTCGGCGACCATCCGGCTCATGCGCGAGGGCATCGAGATCACGCCCGCGGGCGGCGCGACGCAGGTCTGGCCCTACCGCGAGCTTCGCCAGACGCAGGGCTTCTACTCGGGCGAGCAGGTACGCCTGGAGCGAGGCGGTGATCTACCCGAGATACTGCTCGTGTCCGACACCGCGTTCCTGGAGAGCCTCCACGAGACGGCACCGCACGTGGGCCCGCGCTTCCACGATCCGGGCCGGCGTCGCGCACGGATCCGCTGGACCATCGTGGCCGCGGCCGGCGTGATCGCGACCGCGGCCGCAATCTACTTCTGGGGAATCCCCGCCCTGGCCGCGCTGGTGGCCCCGCGGGTCCCGGTGACGTGGGAGGAGAGCGTCGGCCGCGCCGCCATCGGCCACCTGGCGCCGGCGGCGCGACGCTGTGGCGATGCAGACCTGGCGCGCGCGATGGACGAGATCGTGAGACGGCTGACCGCGCCGGGCCCTCCGTCACCGTACACGTTCCGCGTGTCCGTGGTGAATCGGCCGCTGGTGAACGCGCTGGCCGTGCCCGGCGGGTACGTGGTGGTGTTCCGCGGACTCCTGGAGCAGACCGCCACCCCCGAAGAGATGGCCGGCGTGGTGGCTCACGAGCTGCAGCACGTCCTGCATCGTCACGCCACCCGGGCCGTGATCCAGGACGCTTCCACCGGCCTCCTGCTCATGGCCCTCACCGGCGACGTGACCGGGCCGCTCGCCTACGGCCTGCAGACCGCACGCACCCTCGGCGATCTGCGCTACTCGCGCCGCGCCGAGGAGGAAGCGGATACCGAGGGCATGAAGATGATGCTCGCGGCGCGCCTGGACCCCGCGGGCATGACCAGTTTCTTCGAGCGGATCCAGAAGGAGGAAGGCGCCACACCGAAAGCGCTCACCTATCTCTCGACGCACCCGCTCGCCGCCGACCGCCTCCAGCGATTGAAGGCCATGGCCGCGGCCTGGACTGGCACCCCCGAGCCGCTCCTGCCCGGCGACCGATGGGCCGACGTGGCCAAACGCTGCTGATGTCGTCTCAGGCCAGGGGCTTCCACGTCTTGAAGCGGTCGCGCAGCACCTTCTTGTCGAACTTGCCCACGCTGGTCTTGGGCACCG
>DATFWA010000164.1:0-4041 GCA_035259825.1 Candidatus Methylomirabilota bacterium
GTGTTCATCAGCCCGGGCAGGATCGAGTTCGCGCGGACGCCATACTTCGCGTTGTGCGCGGCCAGGTTCTCGGTGAACGCGACGACCGCGGCCTTCGTGGTCTTGTAGCCAACCAGCGGATAGGCGTTCAGGGCGGCCATCGACGCGATGTTCACGATCGAGCCGTGCGCTTCGCGCAGGGCGGGCAGGGCGTGCTTGCAGGTGAGCCACGTCGCCTTCAGGTTGACGGCCAGGCTACGATCGAACGCCTCCTCGGTGAGATCGGTGGCCACCGCGTCGCCCAGAGCCAGGCTCGCTCCCACGTTGTTGTGCAGGATGTCGATGCGACCGAACCGCTCGAGGGCCGCGGCCACGAGGCGACGGACGTCGTCCTCTCGGGTGACGTCGGCCGCGAAGGCCCACGCCTCGCCGCCCTCCTTCTCGATGAGGGCCACCGTCTCCTGGGCCGACGCGAGCGTGCGGTCCACCACGCAAACCCGCGCACCCTCGCGGCCCAGCACGACGGCGGTGGCCCGCCCGTTGCCCACCGTCTGGCCGGGCGTCTGCCCACCTCCGACGACGATGGCGGCCTTGCCCTCGACGCGCTTGCCCATTCGGCCGCGCGCTACTGCGGACGGAAGCCGAACTGCGCGGTTGTCTCCGGGGCCTGCATGGACGGCGCGGCGTGCTCGGTGTGGGCCATGGCGCCCTCCGTTCTACCGCGCCGGCCCCCCCTGCGCAAGCCTAACCGCTCACGCGCTCAGCGAAACCTGCGATACACTACGGCCCGCCGGACCGCACCCCGCTTCCAGGAGGAAGACACGATGGGCAAATTCTCGAGGCGCGCCGCGCTGATCGCGCTGGCGCTCGCACTCTGCCTGGCTCCGCCCGCCCTCGCTCAGACGACGCTCACGATGTCCTCGTGGGTCTCGCCCCAGCACCACCTGACCAGCGTCGTGCTGCAGGGGTGGGCCAACGAAGTCGAGAAGGCCACCAACGGCCGCGTGAAGTTCACCATGCTGCCGAAGCACCCGTCGGCGCCGCCGGGCACCTTCGACGCCGTGCGCGACGGGATAGTGGACCTGTCGTACGTGACCGCGAGCTACACGCCATCGCGCCACATCCTGCCGCTGATGGCCGAGCTGCCCGGCGCCGGCGACACTGCGCTGGTGAACTCGGTAGCGTACTCGCGCATCTACTGGAAGTACTTCCACCAGGTCGGCGAGTACAAGGGCGTGAAGCTGCTCGGCGTCTTCACTCACGGGCCGGGCCAGATGTTCACCAAGAGAACAGTGGCCGGCATCAACGATGTGCAGGGCCTCAAGATCCGGACGGGCGGCGGCGTCGCCGAGCAAGTGGCCAAGGCCCTCGGCTGCTCCGCCTTCGTGAAGCCCGCCCCCGAGTCTTACGAGCTGCTCAAAGGCGGTGTCGCCGACGGCGTGTTCTTCCCGCTCGAATCGATCGTGTCGTTCAAGCTGGAGACGGTGCTGGAGCAGGCGACGCTGTTCCCGGGCGGCATGTACAGCTCGGCCTTCGGGTTCTTCATGAATGAAGACAAGTGGAACAAGATCCCGAAGGAGGACCAGGCCATCATCGAGAAGCTCAGCGGCGAGCACCTCGCGCGCCTGGCCGGCCGCTCCTGGGACGAGGCCGACGCCAAGGGCCTCGATGCGCTCAAGAAGTCGGGCGTGAAGATCGTCAACGCCGATCCGACCTTCGTGGCCGAGGTGCAGAAGCGTTCCGCGCCCATCACGGAGGACTGGATCAAGAAGGCCTCCGTCAAGGGCATCGACGCCGGAAAGGTCCTCGCCGAGTTTCGCGCCGAGCTGAAGAAGGTCGCCGCGGGTCAGTGACCCCGGCCCGCTCGGACTGGGGGCGGCGCGTCGAGGGCGTTCTCGGCGTCGCCGCCTCCACCATCCTGCTGATCATGATGCTGCTCACCTTCCTGGACGTGGTCCTCCGCTATCTGTTCAACCGGCCGATGGCGGGCGCGTTCGAGGTGACCGAGCTGCTACTGCTGGTGCTGATCTTCGCGGGGCTCCCGCTGGTGACCTACGCGGACGAGCACGCCCTGATGGACTTCATCGACCGCCTGCTCGGCCCGCGGGGCACCGCGGCTCTCGAGCGGGGCGTGCACGTGCTGTGCGCCGCCGTGATGTTCCTCCTCGCCTGGCTGGTGTGGCTGAAGGCGGATCGGATCTGGGCCTACCGCGATGCCACCGACGTGCTACGCATCGTCTACGGGCCGTTCGTGTACTTCATGGCGGTGGCGATCGGGGTGACCGGGATCATCCATCTGTACAAGGCCGCCGCGCCCCGGAGGCCCTCCGAGCGATGATCGAGGGCCTGATCGGCCTGGTGGCCATGATGGTGCTGGCCTTCCTGCGCGTGCCGATCTCCTATGCGATGGGCATCGTCGGCATCATCGGCTACGCCTACATGCGCGACTGGAACTGGTGGGTGGCGTTCGCGACCGCCCAGACCAAGATCTACGAGACCGGGCGCAACTACACGCTCTCGGTGGTGCCGCTCTTCATCCTGATGGGCAACTTCGTCACCCGCGCGGGCATGTCGCAGGAGCTGTTCCGCGCCGCCTACGCCTTCATCGGCCACCTGCGCGGCGGCCTCGCCATGGCCACGGTGTGGGCGTCGGCCGGCTTCGGCGGTATCTGCGGCTCGTCGATCGCCACCGCGGCCACCATGGCCAAGGTGGCGTATCCGTCGATGAAGCGCTTCGGCTACCACGATCAGCTGGCCGCGGGCACGGTAGCGGGGGCGGGGACCCTCGGCATCATGATTCCGCCGTCGACGATCATGATCATCTACGGCGTCTTCACCGAGACCAACATCGGCAAGCTCTTCGCCGCGGGCGTGCTTCCCGGCATCCTCGGCGCGATCCTGCTCTGCGTCGCGATCCTCTACACCACGTGGCGGCACCCCACCTGGGGTCCGCCCGGGCAACGGTCGTCATGGCGCGAGCGATGGACCGCTTTGAAGGACGTGTGGGCGGTGGCCCTGCTGTTCCTGTTCGTGATGGGCGGCATCTACGGCGGCCTGTTCACCGCCACCGAGGGCGCCGCGATGGGGGCGGTGGGCGCGCTGGTGTTCGCGCTGGGCCGTCGCGCACTCACCTGGCGGAGCCTCTACGGGGCGCTACTCGAATCCGCCCGCACCACGTCGATGCTGTTCATGATCCTGATCGGCGCGCTGATGTTCGCGGAGTTCATCAACATCACCACGATGCCGTCCGACCTGACCGCGCTCGTCTCGCGCATGGGCCTGAGCCCGGTGATGGTGGTGGCCGCGATCTGCGCGATCTACGTCATCCTCGGCACCGCCATGGAGGAGCTGTCCATGGTCCTCCTGACCATGCCGGTCTTCTTCCCGCTGGTCATGCATCTCGGGTTCGATCCAGTCTGGTTCGGTATCATCATCGTGTGCGTCGTGGAGATCGGTCTGATCAGCCCGCCGGTGGGTATGAACATGTTCGTGCTCAAGACCCTCTTGCCCCAGGTGCCGACCGGCACCGTGTTCCGAGGCGTGATGCCCTTCATGTGGGCCGACGTGGTCCGGCTGGCCATCCTGGTGGCCTTCCCGATCACTGCCCTCTGGCTGCCGCGCATGATGCGCTGAGGCTGCCGTGAACGGCCGGCGCGCGCTCGCCTGGCTCGCCGGCGGCGCGGTGGTGGCCATCGTCTGGCTGGCGTGGCCATTCGCGACCGGGCTCCTGCTCGGCGCCCTCATGGGCTTCACCTGCCAGCCCCTCTATCTCCGTCTGGCCGCGTGGAGCGGCCGGCCGTTCCTCGCTTCGGTGACGGTTGTCCTGATCGCGGGCCTCGCGATCCTGGGCAGTCTGGCCGGCTTCGCTTCGCTCTTCATCGACCAGGCCAGTGCGCTCGCCGCGGCGATCAGAGAGGAGCTGAAGCCGGGCGGCATGCTCACCGGGTGGCTCAAAACGGTCACCGGCTGGCTCGACCGCGTGGGCCTGTCCACCGAGGCCCTGACCGAGCGGCTGCGCGCGGGCGCGGGAGAGATCGCGTCGGGATCCGCGTCGGTGGCCGG
>DATFWA010000165.1:0-5375 GCA_035259825.1 Candidatus Methylomirabilota bacterium
GCGCTGATCTTGGCCGTCTTGAACACGGCGTCCTGCACACGCTTGAAGAAGCGCAGGTCCTTGGGGTTCGAGCCCGGCCAGCCGCCCTCGATGTAGTGGATGCCGAGGGCGTCGAGGCGCTGGGCGATGCGGACCTTGTCCTCCATGGAAAAGGCCACGCCCTCGCCCTGGGTGCCATCGCGGAGGGTGGTGTCGTAGATCTTGATCTCGCGCGATCCCGGAGTCACGGCCATAGGGCCGCTATCATCCCGCCCGCCGCCGAGGCCTGTCAAGCTATGCTCGGACGGTGATTGCGACGATCATGGCCGCGGTGGTAATGGCAGCGGGCCTGGTCAAGGGCGCGATCGGCTTCGGCTTTCCCTCCCTGGCCACCCCGCTGCTGAGCCTGGTGACCGACGTGAAGACCGCGGTGGTGGTGCTGATCCTCCCGAACATCGTGATGGACGGTATCCAGTTCCTCCGGCGCGGCGCGCCGCTGGCCACCGTGCGGCGCTTCGGCGCGCTGCTGGTTTCGGGGGCGGCCGGCGTGATGGTCGGCACGCGCGTGCTCACCATGCTGTCGCCCCGCGCGGCCATGTTCATCCTGGGAGTCTTCGTGGTGACGTTCGTGATGCTCAGCGCCACCGGCCTCTCGCCAAGGGTTCCCGCTCACTGGGAGCGGTGGCTCTCGGCACCCGCCGGCTTCGTGGCCGGCGTGGTCGGCGGCGTGACCAACTCCCCGGCCACGCCGCTGGTCCTGTACTTCCAGGCCATCGGTCTCGGCAAGCACGACTTCGTGGCGTCGGTCGCCTTCACCTTCATCTTCTACAAGGCGGTGCAGCTGGGCGCGGTCGGCTGGTACGGGCTCCTGACGTGGCCAGTGCTGTGGGTCTCGCTCGGGCTGACCGCGGTGGCGCTGGTCGGGTTCTGGGTGGGTCTCCGGCTGCAGGATCGCCTGGATCAGCGATCGTTCAACCGCGCGGTGCTGGTGTTCCTGGGCGGGCTGGGCGCCTGGCTGCTCGTGCGCAGTATCAGATGAGGCCGCGCCGCGACCGGCCTCACGCCGGACGCATCGTGTAGGTCCAGCACTCCCCTTCGAGCAACGTCACGCCATCCTGGTTGCTGATCGTCGCTCGCAGCTGGCAGACCGGTTTGTCCGGCTTCAGCGCCAGCACCTCCACCTGGGCGGTGAGCGTGTCGCCCAGGTAGGTCGGGGCCAGGTACTTGAGCGACTGGCTCATGAACACCGTGCCCGGTCCCGGCAGGTCCATGGCCACCAGCGCGTTCAGCATGCCGGCCGCGATGCCGCCCTGGGCGACCAGACGGCCGAAGCGCGTGCGGCCCGCGAAGTCGGTGTCGAAGTGCAGCGGGTTGCGATCGCCGGTGATCTGCGCGTACAGCTCCACCTCGTGCGCGGTCACGGTCTGGGTGCGCCGCGCCGTCTGTCCTACCTCGAGCCCCAGCGGGCCAACCGGCATGAGGTAGAACTACACGACGCCGGCGGCGCGCAGCGCCTCGACGCGCGCCTTCGGCATGCGCAGCAGCCCGGTGAGGATCTCGTCAGTGTGTTGGCCCAGCAGCGGCGGCGCCGCCTCGGCGGCGCCGGGCGTGTCGTGCAGTCGCACCGGCACGCCCATCACCGTGATCGGCCCGGCCTTCGGATGTGGCAGCGACACCATCATGCCGCGCGCGCGGAGATGAGCGCTCTCGCAGACCTCGGCCACGCTCTTGATGCGGCCGGCCGGCACACCCGCCTTGTCCAGTCGCGCGAGCCACTCGTCGGCCGGCCGCGCGTCCAGGATCTCGTTGAGCAGCGGGACCAGGACCTTGCGGTTCGTCACCCGGTTGGCCTCGGTATCGAAGCGCGGGTCGCGGATCAGGTCCTCGCGATCGAGGGCGCGGCACGTGCGTTCCCACAGCGAGTTGTTGGCGACGCCGAGCGTGATGTACACGTCCTTGGCCTTGAACACCTCGTACGGCACGATCGACGGGTGCTCGTTGCCCCGTCGCGCGGGACGGCCGCCCGCGTTCCAGTAGAGGCCGGCCTGATAGGTGAGGAGCGAGGCCATCACGTCCAGCATGCCGATCTCGACCTTCTGTCCCTTGCCGGTCTTCTGGCGGCTCAGCAGAGCCAGCGTGATGCCCTGTGTGGCGGCCATGCCGGCGACCAGATCGCCGATCGAGTTGCCCACCTTCACCGGCGGGCCGTCGGGGAATCCGGTGATGTCCATGACGCCTGACTCGCCCTGCACGATCAGGTCGTAGCCGGGGCGGTGGGCTTCGGGACCGCTCTCGCCGAAGCCCGAGATCGAGCAGTACACCAGCTGCGGATTCACCTTCCTGAGCGCCTCGTAGCCGAAGCCGAGGCGCTCCATGGTGCCGGGCCGGAAGTTCTCCAGCACCACGTCGGCCGAGGCGAGCAGGCGGCGGAGGATCGCCTGGCCCTCGGGCGCCTTCATGTTGAGCGTGAGGCTCTTCTTGTTGCGATTCACCGAGAGGAAGTACGTCGCCTCGCCGCTGACGAAGGGCGGCCAGCCGCGGGTGTCGTCGCCCTTGCCGGGCTCCTCGATCTTGATGACCTCGGCGCCCATGTCGCCGAGTGACATCGCGCAGAACGGCCCGGCCAGGACGCGGGTGAGATCGATGACGCGCACGCCGTGGAGCGGCGGGCGCGCGGCGCCGGCGGCCTTCGCGCGGCGCCTCGGAGCGGCCGACTTGCGGGAGCGGGCTCTAGTCTTTGCCACGGGGCCTCCTGTTCCACACGCCCTTGACGACGCTCTTGCCGATGGCAGCGACCCGCTCGCCGCGTGCGCCGGCGCGCTTCCAGAACAGGCGCGCCCGGTCGGTGAAGCCGATATGCGAGAAGTAGAACACGGAGTCGACCGCCTCCACCGCGACGTGCGAGCCGATCCTCACGCCCTCGGTCGCGGTGCCGTGGCAGAACAGCCGCGCGCCGCCTTCGAGCTGGACGAGGGCGATGTGCAGCGGGGCGCGGAAGCCCTCGGGCGGCGAGTGCAGCGTGGTGAACGAGACCACCTCGCCAACGGGCGGCAGCACCGCCGCTTCCATCTTGACCGGATGGTCGGGACAGATGCTGGCCGGGGGCACCACGAGACGGCGACAGCGCGGGCAGCGCGACGCGCGCAGGTCGGCCATCAGCGGGAGGCCTCGACCAGCGTCACCCAGTTGTTCGTGGCGAGGCCGCCGATCGACTGGGCGAGGCCGACGCGCGCCTGCACCTGCCGGCCCTCGGCTCGGCCGCGCAGCTGCCAGCACAGCTCCACCAGCTGCGAGATGCCGGTGGCGGCCAGCGGATGGCCGCGCGCCTTGAGCCCGCCCGACGGATTCACGGGCAGGCGCCCGCCGATGGCGGTCTCACCGTCGAGGGTGGCCCGGCCGGCCTTGCCCGACGGCACCAGCCCGGTGTCCTCGAGCGAGATCAGCTCGAACGGTGTGAAGGCGTCGTGGATCTCGGCCACCTCGACGCGGGCGGCCCCGAAGCCGGCCATGCGGTACGCCGCCTCCGCGGCGGCCTGGGTGGCCCGGAACGAGGTGAGGTCATTCCGGTAGCGCATCGCGATCGTGTCGGCCCCCTGCCCGATGCCGGCGATGCGCACTGCGCGCCGCTCGGCGGTGAGCACCAGCGCCGCGCCGCCGTCCGAGATCGGGCAGCAGTGGAAGAGCCGCAAGGGATCCGCCACCAGCCGGCTCTCCATCACCGTCTCCAGCGTGACCGGCTCGCGGTAGTGCGCGAAGGGATTGTGGACGGCGTGCGCGTGGTTCTTCACCGCGACCTGCGAGATCTCCTTCAGCGTGAGGCCGCGCCGGTGCATGGCCGCGCGCGTCACCAGCCCGGCGAGCGCCGGCATGGTGGTGCCGTAGCTCTTCTCGTAGGGATCGATGGAGCGGCCGATGATGTCGGAGACCCGCGGCGTCGCGATGTGGGTCATCTTCTCCCCGCCCACCACCAGCATCGACCGGTGGAAGCCGGCCGCGATCGCGGCGTAGGCCGCGTACACCGCGGCCACGCCCGAGGAGGTGGCCGTCTCGACCCGCAGGGCCGGCACCTGCGACAGCCCGATGCGGGTGGCGATCAAGGAGGCGAAATTGCCCTCGCCGGTGAACTCCTCGGGATTCATCGCGGCGACGACGAGGCCGTCGGGTCGCTCGATGCCGGCGTCGGTCATGGCGGCGAGGGCCGCCTCCGCCATGAGATCGGGGAGATTCTCGTCGCGCCGGCCGAAGCGGGTCATCCCCGCTCCGGCGATCCACACGTCGCTCACGTATCCATTTCAAACCGGGGTGCGACCGAGTGTCAATGTGTTTGAGCCGGGCGCGCCGACGCCTCCCCACGTCGCGGCGCCATCGTGGCAGCTGGAACGCGGATCTCGAACTCGCGGATGAGGCGCAACAGGTACGTGCGCTGCAGGCCCAGCGCCCGCGCCGCGCGTGTGCGGTTGCCGCCGGACTGGGTGAGCGTGGCCTCGAGCAGGTGCCGCTTGAACGCGGAGACCGCGCCGTGGAAGCCGGGCAGCGGTCGGGCGGGCGCGGTGGGCAGCGCCGCGCTGTCGGACAGGCCCTTCGGCATGCGCGGGGTCGAGGACCGGGGAGCGGGCTCGGGAGCGGGCATCAGTAGGGTTGTCATGCGGACGGAGCATCGCAAGGCGTGTGCCACGCGTAGTCGACGCGATCCTGGAGGGAGAAGCGCGACGATTGCGTGCGATCGAGCGGACGCGGCACACGTGGGCGGCGGCCTCGTGCACCACGCCGTGTGCAGCCGCCGCGAGTAGCTGCCGTCGCGCGTGGGCACGAGACACCACGGACCAAAAAACGAGGGACCCGCGTGAGCGGGTCCCGGTTGCTTCGAGCGGCGTCGGCTGCGCTAGGCCTTGGTGGCCGGCTTGACGCCGGGGTTGTCCTTGAAGAACTGCTTGTTCAGCTCGATGAAGTTCTTCCAGTTGGCCGGGGTCTCGTCCTCCGCGAAGATCGCCTTCACCGGGCAGACCGGCTCGCACGCCCCACAGTCGATGCACTCATCCGGATGGATGTAGAGCATGGTCTCGCCTTCGTAGATGCAGTCCACGGGGCAGACCTCGACGCAGGCCTTGTCCTTCACGTTGATGCAGGGCTCAGCGATGATATACGCCATTCCGGCCTCCTGTTAACCGGTCACCCGGGAAAACCGCCTTGAAACCCACATACTTGTATCAACTCGGCCCAGATGTGTCAAGGCGTTTGACCGTCGCTAGAGCGTTCGGAGCTTGGGATCGAGCGCGTCGCGCAGCGAGTCGCCGAAGAGATTGAACGCGAACACGGCCAGGCTGATGGCCAGCCCCGGGAATAGGGCCATCCAGGGCGCGGACTCCGCGAAATCGACGGCCGCCCCGCGTAGCATG
>DATFWA010000166.1:0-13804 GCA_035259825.1 Candidatus Methylomirabilota bacterium
GCCTCGCGGCCCGAGGTCAGCGTCCAGACGTGCAGGTCGTGGACGCGTCGCACCGCGGGCGCCGCGGCCATCGCGTCCTCGATTTGACGGACGTCGAGATGGGCGGGGGCCCCCTCCAGCAGGATGTTGACGGTCTGGCGCAGTAGCGCCCAGGTGCGGGGCAGGATGAACAAGGCGATCAGCGCGCCCGCGATGAGATCCACCCACACCCACCCGGTGAGCAGGATGATCGCGCCGGCCGCGATCACGATGGCCGAGCTGACCGCATCGCCCAGGACCTCGAGGTAGGCGCTGCGCACGTTCAGGCTCGCGTGCGCGCCGGCGTGCAGGAACCAGAGGCTCAGCAGGTTCACCGCGAGCCCCAGCACCGCCACCGCCAGGATCGGGCCGCCCGGCACCACCGGCGGCTGCCACATGCGCTCGTACGTGGCCACCAGGATCGCGATGGCCATCACGCACAACACCACGCCGTTGACCAGCGCGGCGAGGATCTCGACGCGATAGTACCCGTAGGTCTTGGCCGGGGTGGCGGGCCGCTCCGCGAACCACACCGCGAGGAGGCTCAGCAGGACGCCGCCCGCGTCGACCAGCATGTGGGTCGCGTCGGCGAGGAGCGAGAGGCTGCCGGTCCAGAGACCTACCGCCGCCTCGATCACGAGGAAGCCGGCGGTGAGGCAGAACACGGCCAGCAGGCGCCGCTTGTGCAGGGAGCCGTGGGTGTGCCGGCCGTGCATCGGGCGCGCTCAGCGGGCCGGTGGAATCACCAGCCTCGCCTCTCCCTGGCGGATGCCCTGGCTCGCGAAGAAGCCTGCGTGCGCCTCGATGGCGTAGCGAAACGGGCCGAGGGGGCCGTACAGCTCGGTGGGGCTCGGGTCCATCTTCATGATCGCGAAGATCTTCCCGTCGCCCTTGGCGAAGGCGATGTCGAGCGCGGCCGGGACGTTCTGCATGTGGAACTGGGTGAGGATCTCGTTGCCGAATTCGAACAGGATCAGGTAGCGGCGGATCTCCTCGGGCGTCGCGCACTGGAACCCGGCGGCCTGGCGCTCGCTGGTCTCGGCGGCCTTCACGCGCAGCGCGATGGTGCGATTGCCCACCTGGATCGAGACCATGCGGAGCGGCATCGAGGCGAAGGCGTCGCGCCAGCGCGCGCACTCCGGGCTCGGGGGTGCCGCGCTCTTCGAGGCGGGCCCCTGCGCGGCGCCGACGGCGGTGACCGTCAGCACGAGGGCGGCGGCCAGCACGGCGGCGCGGGCGCGGATCACGGCACCGCCTCGCGCGCGATGGCCGGCGCCCGGCGGCGGACGAGCGAGGCGGCCGCGAACAGGAGCAGGGCGGTCAGCACCACCGCGCCGCCGGCGGCCAGGCGGAGATAGTACGCCGCGATCAGGCCGCCCGTCATCGAGAGCAGCGCCACGCCGATCGCGACCGCGGTCGCGGTGTGAAAGCTCCGACCCAGCGCGAAGCCGGTCAGCGCCGGGATCACGATCATCGCGGAGACGAGCAGCACGCCCACCATCCGCATGGCCACCACGGTGGTCAGCGCGGTGAGGAGGGTCAGCAGCAAGTTCAGCGCCCCGACCGGGACCCCGCTGGTCCGGGCCAGGTCCTCGTTGAGCGTGATGGCGAGCAGCTGCCGGTAGAAGCCGCCGATCGCCAAGGTCACGGTGGCTCCCAACGCGAGGATGAGCCACACGTCGCCGGTGGTCACGGTGAGGATGCTGCCGAACAGGATCGCGAAGAGATCGGCGTTGAAGCCGCGCGCCAGGCTGATGAGCACCACCGCCACCGCGAAGCCGCCCGAGAGGAACACCGCGAGCGCCGCGTCGCCCTGCAGCACGCCCCGCGCGCGCAGCCGCTCCATGCCCACCGCGCCCGCGAGGGTCACCAGCAGCGCGCCCAGCACCGGCGAGATGCCGACCACCAGGCCCAGGGCCACTCCGGCCAGGGCCACGTGGGACAGCGTGTCCGCGATGAGCGAGAGCCGGCGCGGGATCAGGAAGACCCCGATGACCGGACAGATCAGCGCGGTGACCGCGCCCGCCGCGAACGCCCGGTGCATGAAGCCGTACTGGAGGAACTCGGGCATGGGGCTAGTGGTCGTGGCTCACCACGCGCACCGCGGGACCGTAGAGGGCGGCGAGGGCGGCGTCGCCGAGGAAATCGCCTGGGCGCCCGTGGAAGACCAGCCGGCGGTTCAGGCAGGCGAGCTTGGTGACCTCCTTGGCCACCACGCCGATGTCGTGGCTGACCAGGATCAGGGTGACGTCGCGCTCGCGGTTGAGATGGTGCAGCAGCGCGTAGAAGCTCGTCTGGGCCTCCGGGTCCACCCCGCCGGTCGGCTCGTCCAGGATCAGCAATTCGGGCTTGGACACGAGCGCGCGGGCGATCAGCACGCGCTGCTGCTGGCCGGTCGAGAGCGCGCCGATGCGCGCCGAGCCGTGGCTCTCCATGCCCACCTGAGCCAGGACCTCGCCGATGCGCTGCCGCTCCGCCGCGCCGATCCGCGCGAAGAGGCCGAGCGACGGCAAGAGGCCGGTGGCCACCACCTCGCGCACCGTCACCGGCAGGGCCGGATCGAGCGTGGCCTTCTGGGGAACGTAGCCGAGGCGTCCCCACTGCCGGAAGGCGGCGGGGGCATGGCCGAAGAGCCGCACCGAGCCGCGAGATGGCGACAGGAGCCCGAGCACGATGCGCAGCAGGGTCGTCTTGCCCGAGCCGTTGGGCCCGATGATGCCGAGGAAGTCGCCGGGCTCGACGGTGAGGTTGATGCGCTCGAGCACCGGCGTGGCGCCGTAGGCGAAGTCGACGTCCTCCAACTCGACGAAGGAGCGCATGCTAGCTGCCGATCCGGACGGTGTCGCGGACCGCCTCCCGGGGCTGGGGATGGTCGGCGGGATGCGCGGCGTCCCACCATGCGGCGGCCGCGGCGCAGCCACCGCCCAGGAAGACGCCGCCGAGAACGTCGGAGGGCCAGTGTGCGTTGAGGATGATGCGCGCGTAACCGACCGATCCCACGAGGACGATCGAGACCGCGAGCAGGCCCAGCCGCACCGGCGGTGACACGCGCTCGCGTGACAGCACGTAGAGCATCAGCACCACGAACGTGGCGACCGCGGTGACGTGCCCGCTGGGGAATCCCCAGTTGACGCCTCGCGGGCGCGGCCGGCCGACCAGGAGCTTGAACAGCTGCTCGACCGCGCCGGAGAGCGGGATGATTCCGCACCAGAGCCACCAGCGACGGCGCGCGATCGGCGACCACGCGAGCAGCGCGATCATGGCGGGTCCGAGGAATTCCCACCGGCCGCCGTGATTCGTCCAGCGGGCGATCGCGTGGGCCAACGTGCCGCGGGCCAGGAGCACCTCGCGATGCAGGATTCCGTCGCCCGGCAGCAGGCCGATCGTGTACACCCCCACGCTCATCCCCAGGAAGGCGCCCAGCATGACGAGGCAGAATGCCCGCCAGCGGGCGACGAGGATCGGGTCCATGGCCTCCACATTGTACCCACTCGGTCTGCTATTCCAGGGCCTTGTTGATCGCCGCGATCAGCGCCTCGACCTTCGGCTTCGAGGACGTGGGCAGGTGATCGGTCGATCGCATCCGATTGATCTCCTCGCAGATGCGGCGCGCCACCGCGCTCCGGTTGAACGGCACCCCGACCCCGTGGAAGAAAGCCTCGACCCGCTTCACCATCTGGTTGCCGGCGGGCAGCGTGATCGCGGTCATCCCCGCGCCGGCGAGCGGCTGCTTGTAGACCTCGAGGACGTGCTTGAGGTAGAAGTCTTCGGGGAACACATCTTCGACGGACACCTCGCGGCCCATGACCTTCATGGCCGGCCCCACGCTCAACGCGGCCGCCTTGCCGCCGCGGTATCGGGCCAGCCAGTCGTTGACGAGCTCGTCCTTCGCCGCAGTGCCCGTCGCGTCGCTGTCGTAGAGGGCCACCACCTGCAGGTGCTGTCCGGCCAGGAAGGCGGCCAGGGCGGTGACCTCCGACGGCGAGCCCGCCGCGCTGATCATCACGTCGGGGGGGAGCCCGACCAATCCGGAGCGGATCATCAAATTGGACAGCGCGGTGAGGAACCAGTAGTCGTCGGCGCCTTCCACCACCAGGTTGCGCTCGGCCACCGGGCGGCCGAGGCGGCCCTGGATACCCAGCGCCGCCTGCAGCACCGCCTTCGCCTCCGGCTCGCTCTTGCCCAGGTCCTCTGACACCACCGCGCCCGCGTCCGATTCGCCGATGACGCGAATACCCTCCGGCCGCTTCAGGTCGACCATGAAGGGCAAGTGCGTCGTGTAGATCAAGGTGTTGGTTTCGGCGTAGCAGGCGAGCCGCTCCAGCAGGTCACGCTGGGCCTGCGGGTGGAGATGGAGACCTGGCTCGTCCAGCAGGATCACGCACTCCTTCAGCCGTCCCCGCGTCTCGTGCATCAGCATCAGGTCGAAGGAGAAGAACCACTGGAAACCGCGCGACCGCTCCTCGAGACGGGTCAGGGCGCGATCGCGCTCGCTCTTCACGAAGGTGAAGAACTCGAAGCCGTCCACCCGGAAGTCCAGCTCGTAGCGCCGCGAGGTCCAGTGGGCGGCGAGCTTGCGGGTCAGGGTAGCGGCCGCGTCGCTGAGATCGTACTGGCGGTCCTCCTTCGACGCGGCAGCCGCCGTCTGCGTCTCGTGATCGAGGTCGAGGCCCGCCTCGTCGAGAATGGTGAGGAACGTGCGGTCCTCGTCGGTCAGCGCGCCCTCGTCCCGCCGCTGCTTGACCTGGTTCAGGATCGCGTGGCCGCGGAAGATCCCGTACTCGTCGAGAAAGACGAAGGTGGGCAGGTGCGATACCACGTAGTCGCGCGCGCTCTGCGGCACCGCGTCCGCGAGCCCGGACGCGGGAAACACCACCGCCAGCGCTCCACGATAGTCTCGTGTGACTTTGAGCCGCTTGAGCGGGCCCGGCGACCCGAGGAGGCTGAGCAGATCGGCTTCCTCGGTCGCGGACAGCTCGAACTCGGCGGTGCACACTACCTGCTCCGGCGAGCGAGTGCCCCGATGACCGCGCGGCCACTCCCGCAGGTGGTACGGCTCCGGATGAAACGGGTTGAGCTTGTGCAGGGCCTTCAGGATCGCCGTCTTCCCGGATTCGTTCTTGCCGACCAGCACGGTGAGCGGCGTGACCGGAATCCAGGTGGAATCCATGACACAGCGGTACATCTGCACCTGAAAGCCGACGAGTCTCATGGTGGGACCCGGGCGACTATAGCACTCCCAACGCGCCGCCGCGCGCGCCGGAGCGGGTGGTCAGAGCGCGCGGAGGATCGCCGCGGCCAGGCGCTCGGCGCCGTGGGGTCCGTGAGTGAAGAAGAGGCCGGGCTCGTTGACCTCGACCTCCATGATGCGGAAGCCGTCGCGCGTCTCGACGCCGTCGATGCGCGCGTAGAGGGATGGACGCGGCAGCGCGGCCATCGCGGTGCGGGCGGCCGCGAGCGCGTCGGCGGGCGGCCGGCCCGATTCGACCGTCCCGCCCAGCCACGGCTGGACCCGGAAGTCCCCGGCGGCCGGACGCTTGAGCACCGCGTGGGTGAAGACCGAGTCGATGAAGATCAGCGACCACTCGCCGCGCGTCTCGATCTCCTCGATGAACGGCTGGATCAGGACCGATCCCTGGATGACGCCGCTCGCGAGCTCGGCCGCGACGTCCGGCGCGGTCGCCGCGGTCACGAGCCGCGTCTCGTGCGCGGAGGCCCCAAACTCCGGCTTGAGCACCGCGCGGCGCCAGCCGTGACGAGCCAGCAGGGCGGCGAGCCCGTCGCGTCGCTCGGCGAGATCGAAGAGCGCGGTCGGGACCGTGGGCACGCCGGCCTCCTGCAGGGCAACCAGATATCGCTTGCTCAGGTTCCAGCGGACCAGGTCGGGCGTGTTCCAGATCCGCGCGCCGGCGCGCTCGACGCCGTCGAGCCAGGAGCGGAAGCCGGCGGGGTCCAGGTGATATTCCCAGTTCGAGCGCAGCACCACCGCGTCGAAGCCGCCGAACTCCGTCCCGGCCACGTTCCACGGACGGCCCTCGACGACGGCACCGCGGGCCTCGAGCGCGCGCTGGGCCACCCCATCGCTCTCCGAGATCTCGGGCCAGCGCCGGCACGTCACGAAGCAGATGCGCGGGGTCACGCCGCCGGAGATCCTTCTATCTGCAGCCGAGCGCGGTGCGCAGGTTGGCGAGGTTGGTCTGCATCAACTCGACGTAGCCGAGGCCCGCTTCGCTGTCCTGTCGCGTGAGCCCTTCGACGGGATTCAGCGGCAGCGGCCGGGCGCCGATCTCGCGGCCGAGCGTCTCGGCGACGCGCGGGCTGACCAGCGGCTCGTAGAAGATGTGGGTCACCTTGAGCCCGCGCGCCCGCTTCACGAGCGCGGCCATGTCCGCCGGGCTCGGCTCGGCCTCCGGGCTCAGGCCCATCACCGGCAATTCGGTCAGTCGATACCGTCGGGCCAGGTAGCCGAATGCCGCGTGCGCGGTCACCATGTCGCGCCGGGCGCAGTCCTGGAGGCCCGCGCTGAACGCCTGATCGAGGGCTCCGAGCCGGGCGGCGTACGCACGGGCATTGGCCGCGTAGATCTCGCGGCCGGCCGGATCGGCTTGCGCGAGCCCGGCCTCGATCGCCTCCACCTGCGCGCGCGCGAGACTGGGATCGAGCCACGCGTGGGGATCGACCACGCCGCCCGATCGGATGAGATCCAGCCCGCGGCTGGCATCCACCACGACGCTGGGGGCCTGGCCGCCGGTCAGCAGCTTCTGCGACCAGCCGTCGAGGCCGGTGCCGCTGTGGACTAAAACGCTCGCCCGCTGGGTCAGCGATACGTCGCGCGGTGACGGCTCCCAGTCGTGCGGCTCCACGCCCGGGGGGACCAGCGCGACCGCGTCGGCCCGCGCACCGGCCACCTGGCGCGAGAACTCCCAGAGCGGATACACCGTGGCCACGACCTGCGGCTTCGCGGGGGCGGACCCGGGCCCGCAGCCGGCGGCGAGCAGCGCCAGCGCGAGCGAGAGGAGACGCCGCCGCGTTACGCCCACGCCCGTCGACGGAGTCCGATCGCGAGGCCCAAGCCCAGCAGGCAGAGGCCGAAGGCGCAGACCACGGTGGCGCCGGTCGGCAGATCCAGTACCGCGGAGGCCAGCATCGCGGCCACGCTCACGCCGGCCCCGAACAGCCAGCCGACGGCGAGCCGCGCCCCGATGCGGTTCGCGAGGAGGATGCCGGCGAGGGCGGGGACGATGAGGTACGAGAACACGAGCAGGACCCCCGCGATGCGGACCGACGACGTGACGACCACGCCGAACGAGGCGTAGAAGAGGAAGTCCCATCTGCGCACCGCCCAGCCCTCGCGATAGGCGCGCTCGGGATCGGTGGAGATCAGGAAGAACGGCCGGCGGCAGAACCAGTGAAAGAGGCCGATGAGCGCGTAGAGGGCCGCGACTTCAAGGACCTCGATACCGCGGACGCTCAGGAGGCTACCCACGAGCATGCCGCGCAGATGCTCGGCGCCGTGCGGGCTCCGGTCTGCCAGGAGCACCGCGCCGGCCGAGGACACCGCATAGACCACGCCGATCACCGCCTCGTGCGAGATCCGACGGGTCCGGCTCCGCGTTAGCGCAAGCACGAGCGCGCCCACAATGGTAAAGCCGAGGCCCGCAAGGTACGACTCCCACGTATCGAGCTCGAACCCGAAGAGAAAGGCGCCAGTTGCGCCCAGAGCGGCGATCTGGGCGAGCGCGATGTCCACGAAGATCACCTCTCGGCTCAAGACATGAAAGCCAAGATAGGCATGGATGCCGGTGAGCACGAGGCACATCAAGAACGGCATCCACATCAGCGAGAGCAAATCGCTCCACATGTCTATCGGATCTCATTGTGGTTGAACACGATCACTTCAGGGCCTCGGCGATGGCCTTGACATTGTAGTCGATGGTGTCCAGATAGTTGTTGCTCCCCTTGATCGCGCCGACCGCGGGGGCGACGACGATGGCCTTGGCGCCCGCTTCCTGCGCGACCCGCTCGGCGAGCTTCTGGTCGCCCCACGGCACGGTGAGGATCACGCGGATCTTGTCCTCCCGCATCGAGGCGATCAACCGGGTCAGATGCGTCGGCGTCGGCGGAATGCCCGGCCGCTCCTCGATGGACCCGGCCTGCACCAGGCCGAACCGGGTCAGGAAGTAGAGCCACAAGTTGTGGTCCACGACGACCTTGGCTCCCTTGAACGGGGCCAAGTCGGACGACCAGCGTCCCATGGCCTGGTCCAGGCGGGCCAGGAATTCCTCCCGGTTCCGCTCGAACTCGGCCCGCTGCCCAGGCGCAACCCGGGCGAGCCCGGCGAGGATGTTCGCGGTGACCGCCGGGGCCATACCCGGATCGACCGTGTAGTGTGGATTGCCCACCGGATGCACGTCACCCATGGAGCGGTCAACGCGGGTCCGGGGCACCTCGAGCACCGGGATGCCGGCGGACGCGTCGACGCGGCCCGGCGCGCCCGGGATCACGTTGGCGTTGTTGGCGCCCTGCACGACGACCTCGGCCCACTGGTCGAGCTCGAGGCCGTTCATGATCAGGAGATCGGCCTGGCGCACCTTCACCATCAGGCTCGGGCGCACCTCGAGATCGTGCGGGTTCTGGTTGCCACGGGCGAGGGCGTCGACGTCGACGAGCTTTCCCCCGACCGCTTCGGTCAGGGCCTTGAGATCGGTGGTAGTGGCGACGACCCGGATCTTGCCCGCGGCCTCTGCTCCTCCGGCCCCGGGGCCGTAGGAGAGCAGTACCACGCTCAGCAATGCTCGCGTCAGCAGCGACATGGCGTTGTCCTTTCGAGTCTAGAAGGGATGGGCCGGATGGGCACCGAGAATGAACGTCGCCTGGAAGATCCACTCGTCCACGTTCTTGGCGCTTCCGCCGTTGTTCTGGAAGCCCAGATAGCTGCAGCACTCCGAGCGCTCGGTGTGCTTGTAGGCGAGCCGGAAGCGCAGGAACTCCGAGGGCATGAAGCTCAGATAGGGCTGCACCGCCCACTGCGTCCCCGGGTTGACCGGATACTGTGTGCGGTCGTAGCGGAACCCGAGGGCCCAGCGGCTGAGCGCGCCGAAGCGAAACGGCTGTAGCTCTCCGTACACGTACCAGCCGTCATGCTCGCGGGTGCGCTTCTGCTCGACGGGGAATTCCGCGGCCGGATCGGTGACGAGGACCTGGCGGATGCTGTAGAGGTACTCGCCGCCCACCGTGAAGAGCGCGTGCTCCCAGCCCTCCGGCCGATACTTGTACTTGGCGTCGAAACCGATGATCTGGCTGTTCAACTGCTGCGGCGTCTGCCCGTTGGCGATCGAGGCCCCGACCTGGAACGCCCCCCACTCGTCGAGGTCGAAGAACGTGCGGACGCGCCCGGTCACCAAGGGGAATTTGAGGCTGCCTCGGCCGAAGGCGACCTCGTTGTCGCCGTCGAAGACCCCGCCCAGCAGCTCGACGAAGAACGGCAGCGGCGGCACCCAGGTGGCCTCGAAGCCTTTCTCGACCAGCCCTTCCTGACCGAAGAATTGCAGGTACACGTCCGGGCGATCGGGGAAGGGCAGGTCGTGCTCGTGGATCTGGTTGGTGAGGCCGAAGCGGTTGCGCATCTGGCCCATCCGGAGCTGGGTCCCGAACGGCAGCGTCATCAGCTCGAGATACGCCTCGGCCAGGTTCACCGAGATGTCACCGCTGCGCGACTCCTCGCCAGCCTCGAACCGCACCACCGCCCGCGCATACGGATCGATCTGCCCGAAGAGGCTCAGCTCGATCTCGCGCGGGAAGAAGCGGTTCTCGAGCCCCGTGAAGGTCCCGCCCGCATTCTTCTGCACGTTGTGCTGGGTCAGGTTCCCGATGAAGTCGCCGGCCACCCCGATGTCGAACAGCATCTGTCCGGGCCCGCGTCGCTCGTAGAGCGAGAACGGGTCGCGCGGACGGGCCAGCTCGGTGGGGTTGATGGTCACGCTCCCGGCCGGCGGGCTCGGCGCCGGCTGGGCGGCGACCGGCGGAGCCGGCGGCGCGGCCGGCGGCGCCGCGACCGGGGCGGGCGCCGGCTCGGGCGGTTTGGATTCGAGCGTCTTGAGCCGCTCGCTCAGCTGGTTGATCGATCGCTCGTAGCCTTCCTTCATCGTCTCGAACTGCTTGCGCATCTGCTCCAGCTCCTTGCGGATCGCTTCCGTCTCCTGGGCCGCGGCCGGACCCGGCAACACCGCGCCGACCACGACCAGGCAGATGCCGATCAGTGAACGCATGGCAGCCTCCGTATGGAGAGAGAGTGGGCGGCCCGCGGGGCGATGCCCGCGGGCGTCGACATCGGTTACGGAGCGGAGGGGCTAGGCGAGGGGTGGCGCGCGGGAGTCGGCGAGGTCGAGGGCCGGAGCGGAGAGCCGCGCGCCCGCGGCGGTGAGACACGCCGCGGCCACGAGCGCGATGAAGACCGCGAAGCGGGCGTCCGGCAGCGGCAGGTCGCCGACCACCGAGTCCAGGCTGCGGAGGACGTGTTCCTCGTTGTAGAGGCCGGCGGTCCCCGCCTCGTGGAGGTGGAGCGGCTGGCTCGCCTCGAGCGGAACCGCCAGCGAGACGAGCATCAGCAGCAGCGTGATGGTCGCCGCGCAGGCTCCGCGATGGGAGCGACGTCGTGGCCGGCCGATCATGACCGGGCCGCGCTCGTCCGCGGCTCCACGATCCGTTGGTCCGGATCGAGGCCCCCTTGCGAGACCGGATGGAGGGTGCCTCGATAGAGGCGGTCGTCGCGCCGGATCCGGAGCACGCGACGCTCGCCCGTGCCCTCCGGCACGAGCGTGCCTCGCCACATCCCGGTGCCGTCGAACCGGAGCGCACCGTCGGCGACCACGAGGATCCCGCTGGCCCGGACGAGGGGACCGCTGACCTGGAACGACCCGTCGGCCCGGATGTCGAAGCGGATCAGATTGAAGCCTTGATCCGTCACCAGCCATCCTTGCCACGATCCGGCCAGCGTGCTCACGTCATCGGGAGAGACGGACACCGGGGCCGTCGTGCATCCGACACCTCCGATCATCAGGACCAGCACGAGCATCACTCGCATGTTCGGCCTCGTCTTCGAATGAAGTAGGCCCGAGGGCGGAGTCCCCCGGGATATGCCGACCGATACCGAGCTAGGAAGCGGCTGGTGGGGCGCGGGAATCGGTGAAGCTGGCGACCGACGCGGGAAGCCGGAAGTCCGTGATCCGACCGGCCGAGGCGACGTGGACGACGACATGCGTCGTGGGAGCGTCCGGCAGCGGCAGATCTCCGGAGACCGAGTCCAGGCTCGCGAGGACGTGCTCCTCGTTGTAGAGACCCACCGTCCCCGCATCGTGCAGGTGGATCGGCTGGCTCACCTCGAGCGGAACGGCCAGGGTGATGAGCAGGAGCAGCAGTGCGGCCATCGCCGACCGGGCGCCAGCGAGCGAGCGGAACGCGGGCTGGGCAAGCATGCCTGGCCCGTACTTATACGCGGAACGCGCGGCGCAGGCAAGCCGCGGGGCTCAGCGGGAGGCGGTGTCTCCGAAATCGGACGGACGGATCCGGGCCAGCCAGTCGGCCACCTCCTCCGCGGGGGGCTTCGCGCCGGCAGACCGGGCGTGCAACAGTGCGCTCTCCTGCGCCATGATCGGCACGTGGGCGCGTACCGCGAGCGCGAGGGCATCCGCGGGGTGACTGGGCAGGATCAGCTCGGCCGCGTCGCGCTCCAGGACGAGGCCGGCCGAGATGCCGCGCTCGTCTCCCTCGAGATATGCCCGGACGACCGCCGCGCGCAGGTGCTCGATGAGCTGCTCGGCGAGATCGAAGATGGGCGTGCAGGCGCACTGGGTCACGCCCAGGCAGCGCGCGAGCCGGTTGGCCTCGTTCATCGGGAGGTAGAAGGCGAGCCATCGGTCCCGGCCTTCGACCTGGAGCATCACCATCGGCCGGCCGGTGTGCGCGCACGTGTTCACCTCGATCACCCGCATCGGCGTCATGGGATCTCTCCTACGGGTCCTCGGCTGTAAGGTCAGGCTACCGTGAATACTTAGGTATGACTAAACAGTCGGCCGAGTCAAGAGGAGGCCTCAGCGGCTACTTCACGATCGGATACCGGCGGCGCAGCCAGCCGTCGTAGCCGTCCTGCAGGACCACGTGGTTCAGGTAGCCGCGCGTCTCGAGGAAGGCATAGGCGGCGCCCGCCTCATCGACCGAGCACTGGCAGTAGAGGACCACCATCGGAGAGGTCGGGATCTCGCCGAAGCGACGGTCGAGCTCGCTCATGGGCACCGAGATGGCGCCCGGCAGATGTCCGGCCTTGAACTCCTGCGCGCGGCGCAGGTCGATCACGACCACCGGCTGGCGCGAATCGATGAGCCACTTGAGGTAATCGGGCTCGGTGTAGGCCACGCTGGGCACGCCTCCGTGGGCGGCGTGCGTGCTCGACGCCCAGGCCATGGCGAGCGCGAACGCGACCGCGACCAGGCTTCGTTTCACTTCGCCTCTTTCACGATCGAGGTGATCTCCACGTTGGGCGGGGCGCCGGAGAGCGTGAAGCGCACGACGTCGCCGATGTCGAGCCCGTCGTAGAGCTTGGGGTCGTGCACGCGGAAGCCCATGGTCATGGAGCCCATGTAGCCGGTCAGCTCGTCGTGGGTGAGCACGACCACGTTCAGCTCAGGCAGCACCGCGCGCACCACGCCGCGCGACTGCCAGGAGCGCGCGCCACCGGCGACCGTCTGCTGGCGGCGCGCCTGCTGCAGCTCCTGCCCGAGACGCGAGACCTCGCGGCCCCACGCGAGATAGCCCAGCATGAGGCCCAGGGCGAGGGCCAGGTTGATCAGCAGCACGACGCGCCAGAGTCGCATGACCGGCCTAGTGTACGTGCTCGTCCGGCGCGGGCCCGGCCGGCGCTTCCTTGTCCAGCAGCAGGAGCTGGTCGACGAGCGTCTGCATCGTGTCCCAGCCCGGCCCGGGGGAGCCGGGCAGCCAGCGCGCGCGGACGTAGCCCTGACGATCCAGCAGGAACTCGACGTGCAGAGCCGGCGCCGCGCCCGGCGAGGACACGGGCGGGCCGAACCCGCGGGAGAGCAGCCGGTAGCTCGTGACGATATCGGCGGCGCCGTCGGTGACGACCGGGAAGAGCATCGGCGGCTGACCGCCGAGGCGCCGGATGATGTCGGCGCCGTCGCCGACCGGCACCGCGATCACCTCGGCGCCGAGGGCCTGCAGCGAGTTGTAGCTCTCCGCCAGCTGCACGAGGCGGGCTCGTGACTCCGGCAGCGTGAACAGCACGAGCAGGACCATCCAGCGGTCGCGTAGCTCCTTCAGGCTCCGGGGCGGCGCCGGGCCGACCACGATGGCGAGATCCGGCGCCACCAGCCACGGCCGGCCCGGCGGCACCAGCGCGGTCATCTGACGGGCGCGCTCGCCGGCGCTGAGCGTGCGGATGAAGTTGATGAGGTCCCAGCGCTCCTCCTCGGAGAGCACGGATCCGAAGGGCGGCATCCCCGCGGCCGGAATGCCGTGCGTGAGCCACCAGAACATGTCGCCGGCGGTGTGCTGCACGGCGTGGGCCGCGGTGAGATCGGCGGGCGGCTTCGCCAGGCCCGCGCCGCCCGGCCCGTCGCCGCGGCCGCCCGCGCCGTGGCAGGTCGCGCAGTGCGCGCGGTAGAGTTCGATCCCGCTCGTGATAGACGCCGCCTGGTATGGAACGGCCGACCGCACGTACGTGGTCGGGTACGCATCGACGGCGAGCGGCGGAAGGGCGATCCAGAGCCCGGCG
>DATFWA010000167.1:0-3683 GCA_035259825.1 Candidatus Methylomirabilota bacterium
AACGAGATCCAGCAGTTGCGCCGGAAGAGCTCGCTCGGCCGCATGCTGAGGCCCGAGTCGTTGAAGCCCTGATCGTCGAAGTGGCGATCCATCCGGTCGAGCCACGGCGCGATCCAGCCCCCGCCCGACTCCATGAAGCCGATGCGCACGCGCGGATAGCGGTCGCACACTCCGCTCCAGATCACGCTCATCGCGGCCAGCATCATCTCCATGGTGTGCGAGATGATGTGCCGGGCCCCGCGCGTCTCGAAGCGATCGACGCCGACCTGGGGCATCCCGCCGCTGGCTCCCTCGTGCAGGCCGATGGCGAAGTCCAGCTCCTGCACCTCCTGCCAGAACGGCGCGTAGTCCGGGTGGTGGAGCATCTTGTCGTTGTAGGGATTGGGGCGGAGGAAGCCGGCCCGCATGCCCAGCTCCTTCCGCGCGTAGCGCATCTCCTGGATGGCCAGGTCGATCGACTGCATCGGCAGCATCGCGACCCCGAAGAGCCGATCCGGATAGGGCTGGCAGTAATCGGCGAGCCAGCGGTTGTAGGCCCGGCACATGCCGGCGGCCAGCCCCGGCTCGCGCACTGCGCCGGAGAAGAGCCCGACGCTCGGATACAGGAAGGCCGCGTCGATGCCGTCGAGGTCCATGTCAGGGATGCGGGCGTGCGGATCGAAGCCGCCGCGCCGGCCGTCCACGTACTTCATGGTCTCCTCGGGCACCCCGCCCTGGCGCGCCCCGATGGCCCCGATGACCCCGAACCCCTTCTGGCTGCCGAGCACGCGACCCTCGACGAGCAGGCGCTCCTTGCCGTCGGTGTCGATGACGATGCGCGGGGCGCGGTCGCGATAGGCGGGGTCGATGTACTTGTCCCAGATGTCCACCGGCTCCAGCACGTGGCCGTCCGCGTCGATGACGTTGTAGGCGCGTCCCATGAAGATCCTCCTTCTCGCAGGAGAAAGGGCCGGGTCGAGTAGGTCCCGACTCTAGCATCGCGATGGTCCGCTCTCAAGCGAGCGGGTTGACAACCCCGTGAGAGTGCGGTCACATTCCGCTCGGCCATGAAGCGAAGCACCGACCGCATCCTGACCACGCACACCGGCAGCCTGCCGCGCCCGTCCGACCTGGCCGGCATGCTCGACGCGTTGGACACCGGCGGCGCCGTTGACGCGGCCGCGCTCGATGCGCGGGTGCGCGGCGCGGTGGCGGACATCGTGCGCCGGCAGGTGGCCGCGGGCGTGGACGTGGTGAGTGACGGCGAGCAGGGCAAGGTGGGCTACTCGACCTACGTGCGGCACCGGCTCACCGGCTTCGACGGCCAGAGCGGCGCGGCCAAGCGGGCCGACTGGGCCGACTTCCCGGAGGCGGCGGCGCGGGCCGAGCGCCGCGCCGCGATCATGCGCCCGGCCTGCAACGGGCCCATCGACTGGAAGGACCGCGGGGCGGTGCAGAAGGACGCGGCCAACTTCCGCTCCGCCGTCGAGAGCGCGGCGCCCACCGACGCGTTCATGAGCGCGGCGTCGCCGGGGGTGATCGCCCATTTCCTGCAGAACACGCACTACCCGAGCCGCGAGGCGTACCTGGCGCGGCTCGTCGACGTCATGAAGGAGGAGTACGACGCCATCCACCGCGCCGGCTTCGTGCTGCAGGTGGACTGCCCGGACCTGGCCATGAGCCGGCACCTCGCGTTCCCCGAGGTGAGCAACGCCCAGTTCGTGCGCATCGCCGAAGGCAACGTGGAAGCGCTCAACCACGCTCTGCGCGACATCCCGCCCGATCGCCTGCGAGTGCACCTCTGCTGGGGCAACTACGAGGGCCCGCACCACCGCGACATCCCGCTGCGCGAGATCCTGCCGGTGGTGCTGAAGGCGCGCCCGCAGGCCATCTCCCTCGAGGGAGCGAACCCGCGCCACGCCCACGAGTGGGCGGTCTTCCGGGAGGTGAAGCTGCCGGACGACAAGATCCTGATTCCGGGTGTGCTCGACACCACCACCAACTTCATCGAGCACCCCGAGCTGGTCGCGCAGCGGATCGTGCGCTACGCGGAGGTCGTGGGGCGCGAGCGAGTGATGGCGGGCAGCGACTGCGGCTTCGCGACCTTCGCGCGGTCGCAGGCCCTCGTGGAGCCGGAGATCGTCTGGGAGAAGCTCAAGTCGATGGCGGAAGGGGCGCGACTGGCGTCCCGCCAACTCTGGAGATAGGAGACCGATCATGCTGATGCGCCGGCTGGGCCGCACCGGGCTCAAGGTGTCCGCGCTGTGCCTGGGGGGCAACACGTTCGGGTGGACGACCGACCAGAAGGCCTCCGAGGCTGTGCTCGACGCGTACGTCGAGGCGGGCGGCAACTTCATCGACACCGCCGACATCTACTCGAGCTGGGCCCCCGGCAACAAGGGCGGCGAGTCCGAGACGGTGCTCGGCGCGTGGGGGGCCGCGCGGAAGAATCGTGCGTCCGTGCTGATCGCCACCAAGGTCTGCGGGCCGATGGGGACGGGTCCGAACGACAAGGGTCTCTCCCGCGCGCACATCATGGCCGGCGTCGAGGCCTCGCTGCGGCGGTTGCAGACCGACTACATCGACCTCTACCAGGCCCACTGGGACGACAAGGAGACGCCGCTGGAGGAGACGTTGCGCGCCTTCGACGACCTGGTGCGCCAGGGCAAGGTTCGCTATGTCGGCGCCTCGAACTACCCCGCGTGGCGGCTCACCCGCGCGCTCTGGGAGAGCGAGCGGCACGGCTACGCGCGCTACGAGTGCCTGCAGCCCAAGTACAACCTTGTGATCCGCGACGAGTACGAGCGCGAGCTCGAGCCCCTCTGCCTGGAGCAGACGATCGCCGTGATCCCGTACTTCTCGCTGGCGAGCGGATTCCTCTCGGGCAAGTACCGCTCGGGCGAGCCGCTGCCCAAGACGGCGCGCGCGGGCGGGGTCGAGAAGACCTACATGAACGAGCGCGGCTTCCGGGTGCTGGCCGCGGTGGAGAAGGTGGCCGCCGCGGCGAACGCCACCGCCGCGCAGGTGTCGCTGTCGTGGCTCGCGCACCGGCCGGGCATCACCGCGCCGATCGCGAGCGCCACCTCCGTGTCTCAGCTGAAGGAGCTGGCGGGAGGGATCGACCTGAAGCTCGACGCCGAGCAGACCGCCGCTCTCGATCAAGCCAGCGCCTGGCGCGACGCCTGACGTGTGACCTGCCCCGGCTGCGGCCAGACGAATCCGGCCGGCGCCCAGTTCTGTGGGGGTTGTGGAAGCCGCTTGGCCGCGGTCTGCCCCTCGTGCGAGACTCCCAACCCGCCGGGCAACCGCTTCTGCCACCAGTGCGGGGCGGCCCTCTCCGCAGCGGCGGCGTCCGCTCCCTCCGCGCCGCCGGCCCCGTCCGCGTCGCCGGTCGCCTACACTCCGCGGCACCTGGCCGAGAAGATCCTCACCAGCGCGGGCGCGCTGCAGGGTGAGCGCAAGCAGGTGACGGTGCTGTTCGTCGACGTGTCCGGCTTCACGTCCCTCTCCGAGCGCCTCGACCCCGAGGAGGTCCACCGGCTCATGAGCCGGGCCTTCGACTTCATGCTGGCCGAGGTCCACCGCTACGAGGGCACCGTCAACCAGTTCCTGGGCGACGGGATCATGGCGATCTTCGGGGCGCCGATCGCGCATGAGGACCATGCGGTCCGCGCGGTGCACGCCGCGCTCGGCATCGCGCGGGC
>DATFWA010000168.1:0-9564 GCA_035259825.1 Candidatus Methylomirabilota bacterium
CTCTCGGTGGCGGCCCACCGCCCGGACGGGGACGACCGGCCGTACGAGCTGACGTTCTCGGTGCGCGACACCGGCATCGGGATCGCGCCGGATCGGCTCGACCGGCTGTTCCAGTCGTTCAGCCAGATCGACGCCTCGACCACGCGCCGGTACGGGGGCACCGGGCTCGGCCTGGCCATCAGTCAGCGCCTGACCGAGCTGATGGGCGGGCGCATCGAAGTCACGAGTGCGGTGGGACGCGGCAGTGAGTTCCACTTCACCATCCGCGCGCACGCCGGCGAGGCGCCGCTGCGCACGCGCCGCGACCTGAGCGGCGTGCAGCCGTCGCTGCGGGATAAGCGCGTGCTGGTCGTCGACGACAACGCGACGAACCGGCGCATCCTGACCACGTACCTCGCCACCTGGGGCATGCCGGCGCAGGCCACCGGATCACCCAACGAGGCGCTCGCGTGGATCCGCGCCGACGAGCGCTTCGACGTCGCCATCCTCGACATGCACATGCCGGAGATGGACGGCGTCGCCCTGGCGCGGGCGATCGTCGAGCACCCGTCGGCGGCCACGCTTCCCCTCGTGCTCTTCACCTCGCTCGGGCGCCGGGAAGCCCTCGCCGACAACGCGAGCTTCGCGGCCTACCTGCACAAGCCGATCAAGCCCTCGCAGCTCTTCGACGCGCTGGTCTCGGTGCTGGCCGAGCAGCCGGTGCACGTGGCCCCGCGCGTAGCCGGCCGCAGCGAGCTCGATCCCGGCATGGCCGCGCGGCTGCCGCTCCGCATCCTCCTGGCCGAAGACAACGTGGTCAACCAGAAGCTGGCGCTGCGTCTGCTCGCCCAGATGGGCTACCGCGCGGATCTGGCCGGCAACGGGCTCGAGGCCCTTGACGCGGTCGAGCGGCAGACGTACGACGTGGTGCTGATGGACGTGCAGATGCCGGAGATGGACGGCCTCGAGGCCTCGCGCGAGATCACCCGGCGGTGGACGCTCGACACGCGGCCGCGCATCATCGCGATGACCGCCAACGCCATGCAGGGCGACCGCGAGCTGTGCATGGCCGCCGGCATGGACGACTACGTGGCGAAGCCGATCCGGGTCGAGGAGTTAGTGGCCGCGCTCGAGCGATGTCGTCCCGCCGGTGACAGCGGCCGCGGCGCGATGCGCGGGGCCGACGAGGGAGGCGCGGGCGAGCAGATCGATCGGGCCGCCTTCGATCGTCTCGTCGAGACGATGGGCGGGGCGTTCGTGGGCGAGCTGATCGACACGTTCGGCCAGGACGCGGTCGAGCTGATCGCCACGCTGCGGCGGACCCTGGCCGCGGCGGACGTCGACGGCTTCCGTCGCGCCGCCCACTCGCTGAAGTCCACCAGCCAGAGCCTCGGCGCCAACGGGCTGGCCGCCCGCGCGCGCGAGCTGGAGAGTGCGGCCCGGGCGGGCAGCCTGGACGGCGCGGGCGACCGCGTGCAGGCGCTGGCCGAGCACTACGACGCCGTGGCGCGCACCCTCGGAGCCATTCGACGTGATCTCCCCGCGTAGCGCGCCGGCCGGCGATCTCCTGGTCGTCGACGACAACCGGGTCAACCGGCTGCTCCTCGGCCGCGCCCTCGAGCAGCTCGGCCACACCGTCACCTTCGCCGAGAACGGCCGCGAGGCGCTCGCGGCCCTCGCGCGCCGCCGCGCGGACCTGGTCCTGCTGGACATCGAGATGCCGGAGATGGACGGCTACCAGGTGCTCCAGGCCCTGTCGGCCGACCCCCGCCTGCGCGACATCCCGGTGGTGATGATGTCCTCGGTCGAGGAGGTGGACAGCGTGGCCCGCTGCATCGAGATGGGCGCCGAGGACTACCTGTTCAAGCCGGTGAACCCGGTGCTGCTGCGGGCTCGCGTGGCGGCCAGCCTCGAGAAGAAGCGCTTGCGCGACCTGCAGCGCGAGCTGTTCCGCCGCTTCGCCACCGCCGAGGTGGCCGAGGAGGTCCTGAAGGCGGGCGGGGCGCTGGACGGAAAGTACAAGCAGGTGGAGGCCAGCGTGATGTTCTCGGACATCCGCTCCTACACCGCGATCACCGAGACGCTAGCGCCCGCCGAGACCATCGAGCTGCTGAACAGCTACTACACGCTCACCTTCGATGCCATCTCGGGCCAGGGCGGCATCGTCAACCAGATGCTCGGCGACGGGCTCATGGCCATCTTCGGCGCGCCCCTGCCCCTGGCCGACCACCGGGAGCGCGCGGTGCTCGCGGCGCTCGAGATGCTCGACCTGATAGAGGCGTTCAACCAGGACCAGGCGCGGCGCGGAGCCATCGCGGTGCGCATCGGCATCGGCATCGCCTCCGGACCGCTCGTCGCCGGGTTCACCGGCACCCAGCAGCGCATGACCTACACCGGGGTCGGCGACGCGGTGAACCTGGCCGCGCACCTGGAGGCGCACACCAAGGTGCTCGGCGCGCCGATCCTGATCGACGAGGCTACCCGCGGCGGGCTCGGCGAGGCGATCCAGGTCGTCTCGCACGGCCCGACCCAGCTCAAGACCCGCGCCCACCCGGTGCAGGTCTACTCGGTGCCGGTGGGGCAGCGGCTCAGATGAGGCGGCAGACCTCGTCGAACGGCAGCCGCGGCGGCCGCGACGGCGACAGCTTCGCCGGGTCCCCGTAGCCCAGGTTGCAGAGGAAGTTCGATTTGACGGTCCGCTCCGGGAAGAACGCGGCGTCGACCTTTGCGTTGTCGAAGCCGGACATCGCGCCGCAGTCGAGACCGAGCGCGCGCGCGGCCAGCATCAGGTAGGCGCCCTGCAGGCTGCCGTTGCGGAACGCGGTGGCCGCGATCAGCTCCGGCTTGCCCACGAAGTTCGCGCGCATATCGGCGGTCGGGAACAGCCGCGGCAGCCGCTCGTAGAACTCGAGGTCGTGGCCGATGATGGCGGTCACCGGCGCCTGCATCGTCTTGTCCACGTTGCCCGGCGTCAGGCACGGGCGCAGCCGGTCCTTGGCCTCGCGCGAGGTCGCGAACAGCACCCGCATCGGGCTGCAGTTAGCACTGGTCGGGCCGAGGCAGGCCAGCTCGTACACCTGGCGGAGCAGCGCCTCGGGCACCGGCCGGTCCAGCCACGCGCGGTGCGTGCGCGCTTTGCGGAAGATCCGATCGAGGGCGTCGTCGTTGATCATGCCGGGAGTATCACGGCCCCGACGCGTAGCGTCAAGCCATCAGCCGCCGCCTTGACGGCCTTCCCGCGTGGCCTGTACTGTTGCCCCGCCATGTCCAGCACGCCCCTCACGGCGGCTCAGGCGCGCCTGCAAGATCTCTGGGAAGAGCACATCCGTTGCGAGTTCGCGACCCGCAACACCGAGGACACCCTGGTCACGATGGTCGCGGACGCCTACGTCAACCACATCCCGGTGATGACCGGCGGGGTCGGCCGCGACCAGCTGCGCGAGTTCTATTCACGGCGCTTCATTCCTCAGATGCCGCCGGATACGGAGATGACTCCGATCTCCCGTACCATCGGAGATGACCGGGTCGTGGACGAGATGGTGTTCAGGTTCACCCACACGATCAGGATGGACTGGATGTTGCCCGGCCTGGCGCCCACCGGGAAGCGGGTCGAGGTTCCGCTGGTGGTCGTCGTGCACTTCCGGGAGGGCAAGCTGGCCCACGAGCACATCTACTGGGACCAGGCCTCGGTGCTCGTCCAGCTCGGGCTGCTGGATCCGGCGGTGCTGCCGGTGGCCGGCCGCGAGACCGCCCGCAAGGCCCTCGATCCGCGCTTGCCCTCGAACGAGCTGATCGACCGCGCGGACCGCGCGGTGCGCTCATAGCCTGCAGTCTCACCGCCGCGAATCGGGAAGGAGGCCGCCGATGGCTCGCACACCCGCCGACATGACGACCAAGTACCTGCTCTCCGAGAAGGAGCTGCCGACCCGTTGGTACAACATCCAGGCCGATTTCAAGACGCCGCTGCCGCCGCCCCTGCATCCGGGGACCGGGCAGCCGATCGGCCCGGCGGATCTGGCCCCGCTCTTCCCCATGGAGCTGATCAAGCAGGAGGTCAGCCAGGAGCGCTGGATCGAGATCCCGGACGAGGTGCGCGACATCCTCCGCCTGTGGCGTCCCACTCCGCTCTACCGGGCGCGCCGGCTCGAGCGGGCGCTCGATACGCCCGCGCGCATCTTCTACAAGTACGAGGGCGTGAGCCCGGCGGGCAGCCACAAGCCCAACACCGCGGTGGCGCAGGCGTACTACAACCGCCAGGAGAAGGTCACGCGTCTGTCCACCGAGACCGGCGCCGGCCAGTGGGGATCGGCGCTGGCACAGGCGTGCTCGTTCTTCGGTCTTCAGTGCAAGGTGTACATGGTGAAGGTGTCGTACCAGCAGAAGCCCTACCGGCGCATCCTCATGGAGACCTTCGGCGCGCAGGTGGTGCCGAGCCCGAGCCCGGATACGCAGGCCGGCAAGAAGGTGCTCGAGCAAGATCCAGAATCGCCGGGCAGCCTGGGCATCGCGATCAGCGAGGCGGTGGAGGACGCGGCCACCCGCGACGACACGAAGTACTCGCTGGGGAGCGTGCTCAACCACGTGCTGATGCACCAGACCGTGATCGGGCTCGAGACGCGCAAGCAGCTGGAGAAAGCCGACGCGGAGGCCGACGTGGTGCTGGGCTGCATCGGCGGCGGCTCGAACTTCGCGGGCTTTTCCTTCCCGTTCGTGGCCGACCGGCTCACCGGCAAGAACCGCAAGCGGCGTATCGTGGCCATCGAGCCCAGCGCCTGCCCGAGCCTTACCAAGGGCGAGTACGTCTACGATTTCGGCGACACCGTCGGGCTCACCCCGCTCGTGAAGATGCACACCCTCGGCCACACCTTCGTGCCCGCGCCGATGCACGCGGGCGGCCTTCGCTACCACGGCATGGCGCCGCTCATCTGCAAGCTCTACGACGAGGGCGTGATCGAAGCACGCGCGGTGCCGCAGCTCGCCACCTTCGACGCCGCGGTGCAGTTCGCACGCGCCGAGGGCATCTTGCCCGCGCCGGAGGCGGCCCACGCGGTGCGCGGGGCCATCGACGAGGCGCTGCAGGCGAAGAAGGAAGGCAAGCGGAAGACCATCGTGTTCAACCTGTGCGGCCACGGCTTCCTCGACCTCTCGGCCTACGAGGCGTATCTCGGCGGCCGGCTGCTGGATTACGAGTACCCGGCCGAGAAGGTGCGGGAGGCGCTCCGCCATCTGCCGAAAGTGAAGCCGGGAGCGGCAAAATGACCGGTGCCGGGGTCGTCGGGTACGGTATGCTCTACGGCACGTGCCTCCAACCCGCACCGTAGCGGAGAACCGATCGCCCATGTCGAACACGAGCCCCACCGCGCTGCTGCTGAACCTCGGCCACGCCATGGACCACCTCTTCCTGCTGATCTTCGCCACCGCGGTTGCGTCCATCGCGACGCAGTGGGGCATGGTCTGGCAGGATCTGATGCCCTACACGGTGGGCGCGTTCGTGCTGTTCGGTCTGGGCTCACTGCCCGCGGGCCGGCTGGGGGATCTGTGGGGTCGGCGCGCCATGATGGTGATCTTCTTCCTCGGGCTCGGCGGCGCGGGGCTCCTGGTGGCGGCCGCCCAGCGGCCGTGGCACCTCGCGGTCGCGCTGACCATCATGGGCGCGTTCGCGTCGATCTACCATCCGGTGGGCATTCCGATGATCGTGCAGAACTCGACGCGCCCCGGCTTCACCATCGGGCTGAACGGCCTGGCCGGCAACCTGGGCATCGCAGGCGCCGCGATCCTCACCGGCCTCCTGGTACAGCAGGCGGGCTGGCGCATGGCCTTCGCGGTGCCCTCGCTGCTCGCCATCGCGTGCGGGGTGACCTTCGCGCTGGTGGTGCCGCGCGAGGAGATGGCGCCGGCGCGCAAGCCCAAGCGCTCGGTGGACCTGCCCGCGTCGGTGATGGTGCGGATCTTCTTCGTGATGACGCTGGCCGCGGTCTCCGGGAGCATGATCTTCAACTTCACCACCAACGGGAACAACCAGCTGCTGGCCGAGCGGCTTCGTGGCCTCGTGGACGATCCGGCGCGGCTCGGCGTGCTGCTGGCCGTGGTCTACACCATCGCCTCGTTCGCCCAGATCGTGGTGGGCAAGCTCATCGACCGCTACCCGCTCAAGTTCGTCTACCTGCCGATCGTGGCCGCTCAGGTCCCGCTCTTCCTGCTCGCCGCCCGCGCCGACGGCTGGGCCCTCTACGCGCTCATGCTGGCGTTCATGGTGTTCGTCTTCGGCGCCATCCCGTTCATCGACGCGATGATCGTGCAATACGTGGACGACCGGATGCGCTCGCGGGTGGCCGGCATGCGCCTGGCCGTCTCCTTCGGCGTCAGCGCGCTCGCCGTCTACCTCCTGGGCCCGACAGTGAAGGCGGCCGGCTTCACCACCCTGCTCCTCTTGATGGCCGGCATCTCGTCGCTCACCACGCTGTTCGTGTCGATGCTGCCCGGACGCGTGCCGACCCCTGCCGCGGCCCCCGCTCCGGCGCCGGCGCGGTAGCCGCGCCCGAGTCGCGCCGGATGCCCGACCCAGCCTTCAGTCCGGACACGCACCGGTTCGCCGAGCCGCGCTGGTTCGACGACCTGCGGGTGGGCGAGCGCTACTTCATCCCGTCGCGGACCATGACCGAGGCCCTCTTCGCGGCCTTCCAGCTCGCCTCGGCCGACAACCATCCGATCCACTACGACCGGGAGTACTGCCACGCCCACGGCCATCGCGACCTGCTCGCCCACGGACTGCTGGTCACCGCCCAGGCCGCGGCGGGCGCGGGCTGGTTCCCCCACGTGATCGGCGACTCGCTGATCGCCTTCCTCGAGCAGTCCTCGCGCTTCCTCAAGCCGGTGTACGTGGGCGACACGGTCTACCCGGAGCTGGTGATCACGCGGCTCGAGCCCGGGCGCACGACCGGGGTCGTAGTGCTGCGCGCCACCGTCCACAATCAGGCGCGCGAGCTCGTGATGGAAGGCGAGCACAAGTACCTCCTCCGGCGGAAGCCGGCGGCCTGATCGCTCGCGAGCCGCGCACGTCGTGTCACCTACCGTGACGGATCGCGCTCGTCCGTCTCACCCGCGCCGCCACGACCGGACCCGACCGGAGACGCGTCGATGGCTGATCGTCGCCGCGCTCTTCGTCGTCAACTACGGCGTCTCCACGCCGCTGGCCGCCTACGGCGTGTTCCTGCCCGTCCTCGCCGACGAGTTCGGCTGGAGCCGCGGGGCCATCTCGGCGGCGCTGTCGGTGAACCTGCTGGTCGGCGGCCTCGCGGGCTTCTGGGCCGGCATGCTCGCCGACCGCCATGGACCGCGCGGGCTGCTCACTGTCACGGTGGCGGTGGCCGGGGCCGCCTTCGCGCTCGTCTCCTCGGTGAGCGCGCTCTGGCAGCTCTTCTTCTTGATCGGCGTGGTCGGTGGCATCGGCATGTCGAGCTTCTACCTGCTCACCACCGCCACCGTGACCCACTGGTTCGACGAGCGACGCGGGCTCGGGCTGGCGCTGGTGCTGGTGGGATTCAACCTCGGCTACATTACCGGCGGGCCGCTCGCCGCGTGGCTCATCACTCACCTCGGGTGGCGCGCCGCCTACGGCGTGCTCGGCGCCGGCTGCGGGCTACTGGCCGCGGCCGCCGCGCTCAGCGTGCGCCTGCCCCGGCCCGAGGAGCGGGCCGCCCTGCACCGGCCGATCCCCGCGCGCTCCGGCGCCACCGGAGCGACGCACGCGGGCTCAACCCTGCGCCAGTCGCTGCGCGATCCGCGGCAGTGGGCGCTGAACTTCTCGTGGCTGCTGCTTGGCGGCCTCGCGATCATGATCTCGGTCCACGCGGTGCCCTTCGCGCGCGATCAGGGCGTGAGCCTGGCCGGCGCATCGCTGGCCCTGACCGCCTACGGTATCGGATCGGTGGTGGGCCGCCTCACCGCGGGCATGGTGTCCGACCGGGTCGGCACGCGCGTCACCATCGGCGCGGCGTACGTGCTGGAGATGCTGGCGCTCGTCACGCTGCTCTGGATTCCTTCGCGCGAGGCCCTGCTTGGCTCGCTGGTGGCCTTCGGGGCGGGGTTCGCGGCCTCCGACACCATGGTCGCGAAGATAATCCCGGAGGTGTTCGGCCTCCGGGCCATCGCGGCGATCATGGGGATCCTCACGCTCGGCTGGCGCCTGGGCGCCGCGATCGCACCGGCGCTGGCTGGCTTCCTCTACGACATCACCGGCTCCTACCACATCCCCTTCGGCGCGGCTCCGCTGGCCGTGCTGCTCAGCTGGGGGCTCTTCGCGATCGGCACGTCGACGCGCCGCCGCTGACCGCGCACGGCGCGGGCCCCGCCGCGCGGGTCAGCGCATGTTGCCGGTGTGACCCAGCGAGTAGCGGCCGGGCTGCGGCCAAACGGTGAGGCCGTGCGGCTCCTTGCCCACCGGGATGCTGCGGACCTCGCCGCTCGTCGTATCGATGGCGTAGACCAGGTTGTCGAAGCGGCCGGACAGCCAGAGCACCTTGCCGTCCACGCTCACGTTGCCCATGTCCGGGCTGCCACCGCCCGGGATCGTCCAGGTGGCGACGACCTGGCGGGTGTTGAAGTCGATCACGCTGACGCTGCCCTTGCCGCGCGGCGGTCCGAACACGTGCGCCGAGCCCCGATTGGCGACGTAGAGTCGCGTGCCGTCGCGGCTCGGATAGAGGCCGTGGGTACCGATGCCGGTCTTGATGAATCCGATCTCGGTGAAGGCGGCGCCGTCGACGACGAAGACCCCGCCCGCCTTCATGTCGGCCACGAAGAACAGCTTGCCGTCCGGGGACACGCGGATGTCCTGCGGCATGCCGCCGCGGGAGAGCTTGAGGTAGCCCAGTACCTTGCGGCCGGCCAGGTCGATCTTGGCGAGGCTGCCCTGGAACTCGCAGGTGAAGATGGCCACGCGCCCGTCGGTGGTGAAGTCGGCGTGGTTGATCCCCTTGCACTGCGGCACCGCTATGGAGAACTGCATGGCCATCGTCTGGGGGTCGCGGAAGTCGAGCCGCTTCAGCGCCTCGGCGACCACGATGGCCGAGCGCCCGTCGGGCGTGAAGTACATGTTGTAGGGATCTTCCACCGCGATCGTCTTGCCCGGCTTTCCGGTGGCGGGATCGATCGGGGTGAGGCTGCCGTCGGTGCGGCCCTCCGCGTTGTTGGTGACCCACAGCGTCTTCAGGTCCCACGAGGGCACCACGTGCTGCGGGTTGATGCCGACCGGGAACCGGTCCACCACCTTCATGGTGGCGGGATCGATCACGGTCACGTCGTTGCCCTGACGGTTCGGGACGTAGATGCGGGGCAGCGCGCCGCTCACCGCCGGGCTCAGCTTGTCGGAGCGGATCTCGCTGTAGAGGTTGTTCGGGTCCACCACCGGGGGCATCTGGGCCGCGGCCACGGAGACCCAGAGGCCCGCGAGCGTCGCGACGAGAATCGATCGAGCGATCATGCCAGTCATCTCCTCAACGAGACGTGATGGATTTGCGTATGGCGTCTACGGTGCGGCTCACGATCAGATCGATGCCGGCCCGGCCCAGCTCGGCGGTGGCGCGG
>DATFWA010000169.1:0-11028 GCA_035259825.1 Candidatus Methylomirabilota bacterium
GGCAGGAGTCGAGTCCGGGCGAGCCGGTGGCCGCGGCCTGCTCGCGCCGGTTCGCCTCGACGGAGAGCCGCATCATGAGCGCGCACGTGTGCCAGCCGCTGGCGATGAGCCCGCCGTAGAGGCTGGCGCGGGCCGCCACCGGATCGGTGTGGAAGGGCTGCGGGTCGTACTTGCGGGCGAAGGCCAGGATCTCGGCCTCGGTGATCCGGTGCGATCCAAGCTCGGTGGTCTCGCCGATCTCGAAGTCCTCCCAGTACTTCACGCGTGGTCCTTTCTGTCCGGGTTGCGGATGATGACCTGCGAGGCCTGCCCGCGTCCGGCGCGCCGGCCTCCTCCATCGTACCCGACCGTACCCAAACCGAGGCGTCCGGTGCCCGGATCAGCGGGTCATCGCGCGCCGGGCGGAGGCCAGCGCGAGCCCCACGGCCAGCGCGGGCAGACCGACCCAGCATGCCTCCGAGGCGAGCACGCTGGCTCCGCGCGAGAGGAACGCGGTGACTCCGATGGGCGAGACCTCGATCACCCGCCACGCGGCCGGCGCGAAGAGTCGCTGGGTGGACCAGGGCCAGAGGAAGGCGACTCCGAGTCCGCCGTCGGTGAAGGCGTCGAGCGCGCCGTGCGAAGCCATCGAGACGAACAGGAAGGCGAAGGCGCCCGCGAAGCCGCTCCGCAGCGTCCGATGCGCGCATGCGCCGATGAGAGCGACGAGCGCGGCCATGAGCAGTGAGTGGCTGAACCCGCGGTGACCCAGGCCCGCCGAGTACGGGATGCCCCAGTGGAGCGTCACCACGTCCAGATCCGGGAGCGCCGACACGACCACCCCCGCCGCGAGCAGCCGGCCGGAGACGATGCCGCGGCCCAGGCCGCCTCCCAGCGCGAGCGGGACGGCCGCGTGGGTGAAGATTGTCGGCATTCCGGCGCTATCTCAGCTCGAACTCGAACGTGCTCACCACCCGGATGCGCTTGACCGGCGTGCTGGTCGGGCTGAACGGAGCCGACTCGTCGCCGCCGTCGAGGCCGAAGATCTGGATCGAGCCCTGATTGGCCGACCGGATGCTGCCGACCTGGGCCCCGGAGTCCGCCGCGAACTGCTGCGCGGTGGCGCGCGCGTTCTTCGTCGCGTCGGCCAGCAGCTGCGGGCGCAGCTCGTTGAACGTCGAGACCACGTAGCGCGGGTTGGCCCCGCCGTGCTCGCGCTCGCCGTCGAGGACCACGCCGGCCTTGAGCAGCTCTTCGGTGGAGCCCACCGATGTCCGCACCAGCTCCACGTTGGCGGTGCGCACCACCACCGAGGTCGTCACCACGTAGCGGAGCCGATCGCTCGGCTGCGGCTGGCCGTACTCGCGGGCGAGCTTGTCCACCGTGCGGGTCGGCTGGCGCTCGATCTCGGCCTCGGGGAATCCCTGCTTCCGGAGGAACGCCACCACCGCGTCCCGGTCCGCGGTGAGGCGGGCGTGGGCGTCCGCGAGCGTCTCGCTGGCCCGCCGCAGGCCCAGCGCCCACACGGCGCGGTCGGCATTCACCTCGCGCTCCACCAACCCCTTCACGGTGACGACGCGGGTGTCCGAGCGGAAGCGCATGGCGCCACGCCCCACCAGGTATCCCGCGGCGGAGAGCCCGAGCAGGAGGCAGAGCCCCACGATCAGCGCGGGGAGCACCCCCGCGCGGCCGTCATTCGATATCGCCATGTGCGCCACCTCCGTGGCCCGCTCTACGCGCGACGCCTCTTCGCCGGGACGCTCGTCCCGCGCGTGATCAGCAAGGTGATCACGCCCAGCACCAGTCCCCAGAATGCCGACCCGATCCCGGCCAGCGTCACGCCGGAGGCGGTCGTCAGAAACGTGACGAGCGCGGCCTCCCGTTGATTCTCTTCCCGCACCGCGGTGGCCAGCGCGCTGCCGACGGTGGCCAGCAGCGCGAGCCCGGCGATGCCCGCGACCAGCTCGGCCGGGAACGCGGCCAGGAGCGACACCACGGTGGAGCCGAAGAGCCCAATCACCACGTAGAAGACCCCGGCGGCCACCGCGGCCACGTAGCGGCGCCTGGGGTCCTCGTGCGCCTCTCGCCCCATGCAGATGGCCGCGGTGATGGCGGCCAGGTTGAGGGCGAAGCCGCCGATGGGCGCCAGCACCAGGTTCGCCAGCCCGGTCCAGCCGACTAGCGGGGAGATCGGCACCCGGTAGCCCGACGCGCGGATCACCGCCACGCCGGGCACGTTCTGGGAGGCCATGGTCACCGCGAACAGGGGAATCGCGACACCGATCATGGCGCTCACCGTGAAGCGGGGCGTGACCCACACCGGGCGGGCCAGCGAGAGGCGGACGGCGTCCACGTGCAGCAGGCCCTGGCCGAGCGCGATCGAGGTGCCGACCAGCAACGCCGCGATCACCGCGTAGCGCGGGGTGATCCGCCGCGCGATCAGATAGGCGGCGAGCATGCCGAGGGTGAGCCCGAGGCGCGTGCTCATGGCGGTGAACAGGGCGAGCCCGAAGCGCAGCAGCACTCCGGCCAGCATCCCGGAGGCGATCGCCAGGGGGATGCGATCCATCACCCGCTCGAACCAGCCCGAGAATCCGCTGAGGGTGATGAGCAGGGCCGAGACCAAAAACGCACCGGTGGCCTCCTGGATCGACAGGCCCGCTGCGCTCGTGACCAGGAGGGCGGCGCCCGGCGTGGACCACGCGGTGACCACCGGCACCCGGTAGCGCAGCGACAGCAGCGCGCAGGTGAGGCCCATGCCGACGCCGAGCGCCAGCATCCACGAGCCGACCTGCGCGGTCGAGGCGCCGACCGCTCCGGCGGCCTGGAAGACGATGACCGCGGAGCTGGCGAATCCCACCAGCACGGTGACGAAGCCGGCCGCCACCGCGGAGATGGACAGATCACGGAGGATGGTCATGAGGCCCCGCCCACTATAGCAACTGCCCCCGCCGGCCCCGCCCGGCGATCGGGTACACTCCCCGAGATGCGCGCCTACCTCCTGTCGCGGCTCGGACAGACCGTGCTGGTCGTGTTCCTCTCGCTCACCGCAGTGTTCTTCCTGGTGCGGCTCGGCGGCGACCCGGTGTTGCTGTTCCTGCCCATGGACATCCAGGCCAAGGACCTGAACGAGTTTCGCCAGCGCCTGGGCTTCAACGATCCGCTGGCCGTGCAGTACGGACGCTTCATCACCCGCGCCGCCCACGGCGACTTCGGCGAGTCGCTCCGCTATCGGCGCGACGCTCTCGGACTCGTTTTGGAGCGGCTGCCTGCGACCCTATCGCTGGCCGGGGGCGCGCTGCTGCTCACGTTCTGCGTGGCGGTCCCGGTGGGCGTGCTCTCGGCGGTGCGGCGCGGCTCGCTGGTGGACTTCCTCGGCATGAGCGGGGCGGTGCTCGGCCAGGCGGTGCCCGGCTTCTGGCTCGGCCTCATGATGATCTACTTCTTCTCGGTGCGGCTCGGCTGGCTCCCCACCGGCGGGATGGGAAGCCCGCTGCACTTCGTGATGCCGTGCGTGGTGCTCGCCTCGTTCTACGCCGCGCGCCTGGCCCGCATCACCCGTTCTTCGGTGCTCGACACGCTGAACGAGGAGTACGTGCTGACCGCGCGGGCCAAGGGCCTCGGCGAGCCGGTGGTTATCGGCAAGCACACGCTCAAGAACTCGGCGATCCCCATCGTGACCCTGGCCGGCCTCGACACCGGCCAGCTCCTGGGCGGGGCGGTGATCACCGAGACCATCTTCGCGTGGCCCGGGCTGGGCCGTCTCACCGTCCAGGCCCTGCTCAATCGTGACTTCCCGGTGGTGCTGGCCGCGGTCTTCATCTTCTCGGTCACCTACACCCTGATGAACTTCCTGGTGGACGTGCTCTACGGCTGGCTCGACCCGCGCACGCGCGCGAGCGCACGGGCATGACGCGCTTCCTCGCGCGTCACGGCCGCGGCGTCGTCGGCATCACCATCGCCTCCCTGGTGATCCTGGCCGCGGTCGCCGCGCCGCTGCTCGTCCGCCACGATCCGCTGCAGAGCGACCTCGCGGCCGGGCTCAAGCCGCCCGGCTCCCCGGGCCACCCGCTCGGCACCGATCAGCTCGGCCGCGATCTGCTGGCCCGCGTGCTCCACGGCGCGCGGATCGCGCTCTTCATCGGTCTGTGCTGCGTGCTGCTCACCGCGATGGTGGGCGGGCTCCTCGGATTGCTCGCCGGCTACTTCGAGGGCTGGCCGGGCGCGGTGCTGATGCGGCTGGCCGACGTGCAGCTGTCGTTCCCGTTCATCCTCCTCGCGCTGACCATCAACGCGATCGTCGGGCTCGGGCTGCGCAACATCATCGTGAGTTTGTCAGTCGCCGGCTGGGTCGTGTATGCTCGCGTCGTCCGTGGGGAGGTGCTGTCGGTGAAGGAGCGCGACTTCGTGCACGCGGCCCAGGCGCTCGGCCTCGGGCGGGTGCGCCTGCTCTTCCGGCACGTGCTGCCCAACGTGGCCCCATCCATCGTCATCTTGGCCAGTCTCCAGTTCGCCCAGTTCATCGTGGCCGAGGCCGCCATCTCGTTCCTCGGCTTCGGGGTGCAGCCGCCGACCCCCGCGTGGGGCAGCATGCTGTCGGAGAGTCGCGACTATCTCTACGTGGCCTGGTGGCTGGCCGCGTTCCCGGGCGCGGCCCTGGCCCTCACCGCGCTCGGGATCAACCTGGTCGGCGACTGGCTGCGCGACGTACTCGATCCGCGGTTCCGGGTCTGATGGGCGTCGTCATCCGCGCGTGCCGTCCCGAGGAGGGCGACGCCCTCCTGAACCTCTGGCATCACGCCGACGCGACCCCCAGTCCCACCGACACCCCGGAGCAGATCGCCGAGGTGATCCGCGACGCGGCGGCCACCGTGCTGGTGGCGGTCGATCGCGGCCTGCTGGTGGGCTCGGTCATCGGGGCCTGGGACGGCTGGCGCGGCAACATCTATCGCCTGGCGGTGCTGCCGTCGTACCGACGCCGCGGTATCGCGCGGGCGCTGGTCGCGGAGGTGGAGCGGCAGCTCGCCGACCGCGGGGCGCGGCGCATCTCGGCCCTCGTGGAGCACGATCACCCCTGGGCGGTGGGCTTCTGGGACTCGCTGTACGAGCCCGATCCGCGCCTGATCCGTTACGTCAAGAAAATCGAGCCGACAAGGAGAGACTCATGACTCGATTCACCCGGATGCTGGCCGCGCTCGCCGGATTGCTGGGCGTCGCGGTGACCCTTCCCCTCGCCCCCGCCGACGCGCAGGACCGGGCGCGCACGAAGGAGATCGTGGTGGCCTTCGCGGCCGAGCCGCGCACGCTCCTGCCCGACACCATCGTGGACTGGACCACGAACGTGCAGATCGAGCATATCTACGACCGGCTGGTCGACCGCGACCCCAAGACCTACAAGCCGATGCCGATGCTGGCCACGAGCTGGAAGGTCGTCAACGACACCACGTGGGAGTTCACGCTCAAGCAGGGCGTGAAGTTCCACAACGGCGAGCCCTTCAACGCGCAGAGCGTGAAGGCGACGATGGACTACATCAAGGATCCCGCCAACAAGACGCACTACCTGCCGCGGTGGTCCCAGGTCAAGGAAGTCCAGATCGTCAACGACTACACGGTTCGCTTCATCACCGACAAGCCGTGGCCGGGGCTCATCGATCGCATCTCCGAGTCGACCGACTTCCTCGCGATGCCCCCCAAGGCTCTCAAGGAACAGGGGCCGCAGGGCCTGCTCGCGAAACCCATCGGCACCGGGCCGTTCAAGTTCGTCCAGTGGGTGCGTGACGAGCGCCTGGTGCTCGAGCGCAACCCCGACTACTGGCAGGGCGCGCCCGAGATGAACCGCGTGACGTTTCGTTACATACCCGAGTTCAGCGCCCGGCTCTCCGCTCTGCTCGCCGGCGAGATCGACATCATGAAGGACGTGCCGCCCCACGCGGTGGAGACGGTGGACAAGTCCGGCAAGGGCAAGGTGCGCTCCACTGTCTCATCGCGCATCAACTACTTGGCGCTGGTCAACCTCAAGCCGGGTCCGATGCAGGACCTCCGGGTGCGCAAGGCGATCAGCCACGCGGTTAACGTGGATGAACTGATCCAGCAGGTGCTCAAGGGCCGCGCCAGCAAGATGTGTGGCCCGCTCTCGCCGCTCAACGTCGACTACGCGCCGGGCATCGAGTGCCTGAAGTACGACCCGGCCAAGGCCCAGGCCCTCTTCAAGGAGGCCGGGGTGGATCCGACCAAACTCCAGCTCACGCTGGACACGCCGTCTGGCCGCTACCCCCTCGACAAGGACGTCTCGCTCGCCATCGCGGCCCAACTCCAGCGCCTCGGCATCAAGGTGAACGTGGTGGTCAACGAGTGGGGCACGCACCTCGACAAGATTAAGAACCGTACCACCGGGGACATGTTCTATCTCGGGTGGGGGCCCGCGCTGAGCGCTCAGAACACCATTGAGCAGCTCTTCCAGGCCAATCAGACCTACGCCTCCTACGGCAATAACAAGGTCATCGACGCCAAGATTTCCCAGGCCGTCACGATCGTGGACCCCAAGAAGCGCCTGGAGGCATGGGCAGATCTGCAGCGTGTCGTGCACGAGGAAGTCCCGTGGGTCTTTCTCTGGCAGCAGCACGACCTATACGGGGTGGCCGGCTGGGTCGAGTGGACGCCGCGTGCCGACGAGAAGGTGTGGATGTACGAGGCGAAGCTGGCCCGATAGCCGCGGGCGCGACGGGCCCGCGGCTATCTGGTCGATCAGGCGGGTGTCGGGGACACGTCTCCGGATGGTTCCTCGGATGACGCGTCCCCGTCATCCGTATCGTCCGTGTCGGCGGGCTCGTCCTCGGCGCCCGCACCGGGTGGCAGGCTCGCCTTCGCGGCTTCTATCAGTTTCTCCTTGCCCGGGTCGCTGAGATCCGACATCTCGAGCACCATCAGGTCGTACCAGACGTCCCACTGCATCGTCTCCTCCTTGCCTCTTCAGTAGGGGCATCGGGCATGCCACCCGCCGATCGTCGTCAGATCAATGGCTTGACCATCGCTCCCGCGCGAGTGGCCCGGGCATTCGGCCCGCCGGCGGGCGACGCGCCCGCCGCGGCGCGCGATTGTCGGCGCGCGCGCGTGGTGACCCGTACACTGCGAGGGCATGGAGGAGTCGCGGACCGCGGTGACGGCGGCGCTCCTGGGCAACGCCGCCCTGGCGCTGCTCAAGGGCACGAGCGCCGTGTTCACCGGCAGCGCGGCCATGCTGGCCGAGACGTTTCATTCCATCGCGGACACCGGCAACCAGGCGCTCCTCTTCCTGGGCATGCGGCTGGCCAGCCGGCCGCCCGACGAGGCGCGCCCGTTCGGTCACGGCAAGAACGTCTACTTCTGGTCGCTCGTGGTTTCGATGATGCTCTTCACGCTGGGGGGCGCCTTCTCCATCTGGGAAGCGGTGCGCCACTACCTGCATCCCTTCGAGAAGACACCGACGGGCTGGGCGTACGGCGTGCTGGCGGGAAGCTTCGTGTTCGAGTCCATCTCGCTCGGCGTCGCGGTGCACGGGCTGAGGCGTAACGCGGGCTCTCGGTCGCTCCGGCAGTACTGGCGCGACAGCCGCGATCCGACCCTCGTCACCGTCCTGATGGAGGACGGCGCCGCCCTGGCGGCCCTGCTGGTGGCGGCGACCGGCCTGTGGCTGACTCAGACCACCGGCGACGGCATCTGGGACGCAGCCGCATCAGGCCTCATCGGCCTGCTGCTCATCGCGGTGGCCATCGTGCTGGCGGTGGAGAGCCACTCGCTGCTGATCGGCGAGCGGGCTCCCGCGTGGGTCGAGCGCACGATCCGCACCATGGTCGCATCGGAGCCGGCGGTGACCCAGCTCGCCGAGCTGCACACGATGCACCTCGGGCCGCGGGCCGTCCTCATCGTGCTGGGCGTCACGTTCGCCAGCCAACTTACGGCCGGCGAGGTGAGCGAGGCGGTCGCACGGCTACAGCGCGCCCTAGCCGAGCGGCTGGTCGATCTCACCACCGAGCGGCTGATCGTGATCGAGCCGACCTCCGCCCCTGCCCTGCCCCACGCGGAGCCCGCGCGGAGCGGCTGAGCGCTAGCCGCGAGGCTGGTGTCGCGGCACTCCGTGACCGAGCCCGCGGGCATCGGCCGCCGTGTGTCGCGCCCCGCGGCCGGCGGCGATGGTGGCGCCGATCACCACCGCCAGGCCCAGGAACCCGATGAGCTCCGGGAGAGGGCTCGGCCGCAGCTGCAAATGCACGTAGGCATGCCACATCTCTCCTTCCAGCTGGAGCATGGCGCCGGCGAAGGCGAGCGGCAGCGCAATGCCGGTGCCGGCCTGTCGCGACCGTCTGAACAGCGCCCAGGCCGTCACCGCGCAGAGCCCGATGACGCCGAGATAGAGCAGCAGGTGCACCGTCGTCAGGTGCCTCACCATCTCCTCGAACGTCTGGGGCTCGAAGTCCGGGTGCAACAGCCCGTGCCAGATGGCGTCGACGGCGACGCCCGCCACCTGGACGCCGACGAACGTCCAGACCCACACCCTCCAGCTACCCATCGGCTCCTCGCCCGCTAGGTCTGCTTGCCGGAACGGCCCGATCGGGCGGAGGACCGCTTCGAGGAGGCGCCGCGGGTCTGCTTCGACGGCCGGACGTCCAGCACCACGCCGTACCACTCGTGCTGCTCGGTTCCCTCGGTGAGGTCGTCGAGCTCGTCGCGCGTGCTGGCGAACTCCGGGTCGTCGTGCCATCGCTTCCAGTCGTCCTGCGTCTGCCAGGTGCCGACGATGAGCCGTCTCGCCGGTTCGCCTTCCGGCCGCAGCATCTGTCCGCCCACCCAGCCCGGCTGATCCCGGACCGCCGACATCCGCTCCTGCATCGCGGCGTCCCACTCCTCCTCACGACCCTGCTTCAGCTCGATTCCCGTGACGATGGTGACCATGGAATTCCTCCTCGCTGGATGGACTTTCTGGGCTGGTCGCATCGCGATGGCAGCAATGGGTGTACCAGAGGCGATGGAGCGTCGAAGATGGCCTTCGAGGCCGACTCGAAGAGGCCGCAGACGGGGCGCTCTGAAATGTTCACCCGGTAGTTCCTACGTGACGGCCAGACATCATCCGCGGCGCCACGTCATTCCGCTTGGCGGCACGTCCCTTGCTGACTCTGGAGCGGACGACGCCGCAGGCCGACTCGAACACCTGAAACTCGAACCCTGAGAGGACGACATGAGACAGCCGTTTCCATCGAACGACTCGAAGACGCTGTGGGCGGCCGGCGCGGTCGCGGCGGTCGCTGTGGCGGTCGGCGCCTGGGCCGTCACGATGGCGGCCCGACGCGGGCCCCGGGGTGTGGAGAAGCGTCGCCCGGACATGCCCACGCTGGCCGGCGGCCGCGGCGCCCGGGTGGAGCGCACCGTTACGGTGCTTCGCTCCCCCGAGGAGCTCTACGCGCTCTGGCGGGACTTGGCCCGCCTGCCGGAATTGATGACGCACCTCGAATCGGTGACGCCGCTGGGCGATGGACGCACGCGGTGGACCGCGCGGGGCCCGGGCGACATTCCGCTGTCCTGGGATGCCGAGATCGTGGCGGACGAGCCGGGGCGCTTGATCGCGTGGCGCTCGGTCGGGGGGGCCGAGGTAGACAACGCGGGCTCCGTGCGCTTCACGCCGGCTCCCGGCGGCCGCGGCACCGAGGTGAAGGTGCGGCTGAGCTACGCGCCGCCGGCCGGCCGCTTGGGGACGGCCGTCGCGACGGTGCTCGGCCGGAGCGGCGACCAGGAGGTGCGGGAGGACCTGCGCCGGTTCAAGCAGCGCATGGAGGCCGACGAGGTCGCCACCGGCGCGCGGCGCCACGCGGAGGTGTGGTGATGCGTGCGGTGTGCTGGCACGGCGCCCGAGACGTGCGTGTCGACGCCGTGCCCGAGCCCGAGATCGTCAATCCGCACGACGCGATCGTGGCCGTCACCTCCACCGCGATCTGCGGCTCCGACCTCCACCTCTACAACGGCGTGATCCCGACCATGCGGCCGGGCGACGTCCTGGGGCACGAGTTCATGGGCGAGGTCGTGGAGACGGGTCCCTCGAACCGCGCCCTGAAGGTGGGCGACCGCGTGGTGATCCCCTTCACCATCGCGTGCGGCGCGTGCTTCTTCTGTCGGGAGCAGTTGACCTCGCTCTGCGACAACACCAACCCGAACGCCTCGATGGCGGAAGCGCTCTACGGGTTCTCGGGATCCGGGCTGTTCGGCTACTCGCATCTCTACGGCGGCTACGCGGGCGGACAGGCCGAATACGTCCGGGTGCCCTTCGCCGACATCGGTGCCTGCCGGGTGCCGGCCGGCCTCACCGACGAGCAGGTGCTGTTCCTGTCCGACATTCTCCCCACCGCCTACATGGCCGCGGAGAACTGCGGGATCCGCCCCGGCGATACCATCGCGATCTGGGGCTGTGGCCCGGTCGGCCTGCTCGCGATCAAGAGCGCCTATCTGCTCGGCGCCGACCGCGTCATCGCGATCGATCGCTGGCCGGCGCGGCTGCGGCTCGCCGAGTCGGAGGGCAAGGCCGAGACGATCAACTACGAGGACATCGACGACGTGGTGGAAGAGTTGAAGCAGCGCACCGGCGGACGAGGCCCCGACGCGTGCATCGACGCGGTCGGCACCGAGGCGCACGGCACCACGCTGGACGCGCTCTACGACCGGGTCAAGACGGCGGTGCGACTCGGCACCGACCGGCCGGTCGCCCTGCGACAGGCCATCCAGGCGTGCCGCAAGGGCGGGACGGTCTCCATCCCCGGCGTGTACGGCGGGTACCTGGACAAGATCCCGTTCGGCGCCGCGTTCGCGAAGGGGTTGACCTTCCGGATGGGCCAGACGCACGTGCACCGCTACATGCGGCCGCTGCTCGAGCAGATCGAGGCCGGCCGCATCGATCCGAGCTTCATCATCAGCCACCGGCGGTGGCCACTGAGCCGTGCCGCCGACGCCTACGGCATGTTCAACGACAAGCGCGACGACTGCACGAAGGTCGTCCTGGATCCCGCGCGATGAGGCGGGCCGGGACCG
>DATFWA010000170.1:0-8755 GCA_035259825.1 Candidatus Methylomirabilota bacterium
CTCCGCCGCTCGGTCATCCGCGAGCTGGGCAACGTGGATCGACTGCTGCGCGAGCGCGAGACGCTCACGCACCAGTGGCGACGCCTCAAGGCCAAGACGGGAGGCCGGAAGCGAGGCAAGTCCGAGCCGGCCTGGAAGAAGGTCGAAGCGCAGGCCGAAGCCAAGAAGAGCAAGGTCCTCTCGATCCTCCGCGGTTTGAACCTCCAGCAGTCACTCCTCGATCTGTGGGGCAGCGACCTCAAGAAGCTGGTCGAGAAGATCCACCGGGCCGAGCGCGAGATCGCGCTCTGGTCGGACGGCAAGCGCCCCGCCCCCACCGCGGTGGACGCGTTCCTCTCCTCGCTGGCCGACGACGATCGTGACGACGGCGATCGCGACCTCTACCAGAAAGCGGCCGCGAAGTACCCCCAGATCAAGGACCGGCTGGTGTGGGTGGCCCAGCAGAAGATCAAGCGGTCCGAGGAGCTGGCGGATGCCAAGGCCGAGGAGCTGAAGAACATCGTCAAGGTCATCAAGCAGGGAGAGGCCAAGGCGGCCCGGGCCAAGAAGGAGATGGTCGAGGCCAACCTGCGGCTCGTCATCTCGATCGCCAAGAAATATACGAACCGAGGACTGCAATTCTTGGATCTCATCCAAGAGGGCAATATCGGCTTGATGAAAGCAGTGGACAAATTCGAGTATCGGCGCGGGTACAAGTTCTCGACCTACGCCACCTGGTGGATCCGCCAGGCGATTACCAGAGCCATCGCGGACCAGGCCCGCACCATCCGGATCCCGGTGCACATGATCGAGACCATCAATAAGCTCATCCGGACGTCCCGGCAGCTCGTGCAGGAGCTCGGGAGGGAGCCCACCCCGGAAGAGATCGCGGTGAAGATGGAAGTCCCGGTGGACAAGGTCCGGAAGGTCCTCAAGATCGCGCAGGAGCCCATCTCGCTCGAGACGCCCATCGGCGAGGAGGAGGACAGCCATCTGGGCGACTTCATCGAGGACAAGCAGGTGGGCTCGCCGGTGGAGAGCATGATCGGGCTCTCGCTGCGGGAGCAGACCAACAAGGTCTTGAACTCCCTCACCCCTCGAGAAGAAAAGGTCCTGCGCCTCCGCTTCGGCCTCTCCGACGGCTGCGAGCACACGCTCGAGGAAGTGGGCCAGGACTTCGCGGTCACGCGCGAGCGCATCCGTCAGATTGAGGCCAAAGCGCTCCGGAAGCTGCGGCATCCCTCGCGCTCCAAGAAGCTGCGGAGCTTCCTTGAATCGTGATCCGGAAGCGCGATGGTATGATGACCGCCGGGCCCATAGCTCAATTGGCAGAGCCCCCGGCTCATAACCGGTCCGGTCTTGGTTCGAGTCCAAGTGGGCCCACCAAACTAGATATGAGATGGACCAACAGCTCCAGCTCCTGATCGGCCTCCAGGCGATCGACACGCGCATCGGCGTGCTCGAAGCCGACGCCGCCCGCCTTCCCAAGGAGATCGCCGCCATCCACGCCGCCGTCGAGGAATCCCGCAAGCAGGTCGAGCAGACGAAGACCCGCCTCGACGCCGCCCGGAAGGACCAGCGCGCCAAGGAGAAGGACCTCGAAGTCGTCCAGGCCAAGCGCGCCAAGAACGAGGCCCGCCTCTACGAGGTCAAGACCAACAAGGAATACTCCGCCGTCCTGATCGAGATCGAAGAGGTCAAGCAGGAGAAGGCCCGGATGGAGGAGGAGGTCCTGGTCCTGATGGAGTCGCAGGAGCGGCTCACCAGCGACATCCGCGAGGCCGAGGCCCGCTTCAAGCAGCGGGAGAGCCAGGGACGCAGCGACGAAGCCACCCTGAAGGAGCAGCTGCGCGGCATCGAGACGGACCTGGCCGCGGCGCGGACCGAGCGCAAAGAGTTGGCCGGCAAGCTGCCCGCGAACATCCTGGCCGACTACGACCGGATCCTGCGCGCCCGCGCGGGGCTGGCCCTCGTGCCGGTGGCGAAGCCGAACTTCTGCGGAGCCTGCCGGATGACGATCACGCCCCAGCGCTTGCAGGAGCTCCGCGCGCAGACCTCGCTGATCCCCTGCGAGTCCTGCGGCCGCTACCTCTACTGGCCCTCCTGATCCGGTCTCTCCCCCTCCCCTCGGGGCGAGCGGAGTGACGGGGCCTCGAGTCGATGCCCGCGCAATCGCCGGTGATCATGTACACGGACGGCGCCTGCTCGGGCAATCCCGGCCCCGGCGGCTGGGGCGTCATCCTGATCGAGGACGGGCGCGAGACCGAGATGTCCGGCGGCGAGAACCCGACCACCAATCAACGGATGGAGCTGACCGCTCCGATCAAGGGCCTGCAGGCCTTGACCGGCCGCCGGCAGGTGGCGATCTACAGCGACAGCGCGTACGTGGTCAACTGCTTCCGCGACCGGTGGTACGAGCGGTGGCGCCAGAACGGGTGGCTCAACGCGCAGAAGAGGCCGGTGGAGAACCGCGACCTCTGGGAGGCGCTCATCGCGCTGGTCGAGCAGCACGACGTCACCTGGCACAAGGTGGCCGGCCACAGCGGTCATCCCCTGAACGACCGCGCCGACGCCCTCGCCCGCGCCGGCATCGTCCGCGTCGTGTAGGGTCCCCGGCTAGCCGATGTGCAGGCCTCCGTTGGGCGAGAGCCACTGGCCGGTGAAGTAGGAGCCGTCGTCCGAGGCCAGGAACAGCGCGGTGGCGGCGATCTCCTCGGGAGCGCCCATGCGATTCATCGGCGTGCGGCTCAGGATCACGCGCTGAATGAGCGGCGAGATCGGCTGTGTCATCGGCGTGTCGATGTAGCCCGGGCAGATCGCGTTGACCCGGATCCCGCGCGAGGCCACCTCGCGCGCGAGCGCCCGCGTGAAGGCCAGGATGCCGCCCTTGGCCGCGCTGTAGTGCGGCGTGGCGTCGAGCCCCATGAGCGCGGCCACGCTCGACATGTTGATGATCGCGCCGCGGTCGCGCCGGGCCATCAGCCGCAGGGCCTCGCGAGTGCAGAAGAACGTCCCGTTCAGATGCACTCCGATCATTCGGTGCCACGCCTCGTCGGACATCTCCTGCGTGACGTCCCAGTGCGTGGTCACCGGCTGACCCGACATCATCTCGGCGACGCGCGCCTCGGCCTTCGCGCTGAGCCGCTCGCGGTCTCCCGCCGCGGTCTCGGCGATCCCCGCGTTATTGACCAGGATGTCGAGGGCACCGAACTCGCGGTCTATTTCGGCGAACATCCGTCGCACCTGGCCGGAGTCGGCCACGTCGGCCGCGATCGCCCGGCCTCGCGGCGACTCGGCGCGGGCGCCTATCGCCTGCACCGTCTCCTGGGCGCGCTCCGCGGTGACGTCGTTGACGATGACGCGCGCGCCCTCCTCGGCGAAGCGCAGCGCGATGGCTCGACCGATTCCGGAGCCGCCACCCGTGACCAGCGCGATCCGGTCCCTGAGCCGCATGGCTAGCGCCTCCCCTGGAAAGTGTCAGCGGATTGACGTTGCGGGTGAACCGTACGTCCGCGTGGGCCGGGAGTCAAGGCGGCCGGCGGGTCCAGATAGAGGGCTGCCGCGCGGCGTCACCGGGCGGCGACAGCGCGAGGTGCTTATTCTTGCCCGAGCCCGGTGAGGCCCGTGCTAAGACGAACCTATGCTCACCGATCACGACACGCGACCGGACCGTGACGCTCCTCGCGACGGCGAGACGCCGCGCGCGTCCATCGAAACGCACGACGGCCAGCACGCTGCGCAGAACGAGTTCCCGCCGCTCGAAGAGCCCTCGTGGCTCGACGACGATCTCGACGAGGACATAGAGGCGCCGCGCGACTCCGCGTTCCGCGGCATCTGGATCGGCGTCGCCGCCGCGGCGGCCACGTTCGTGCTCGTCTTCGCGATCCCGCACTGGCTCGGCTGGTACGACCTGGGCAAGCCCGGTCAGCGGGCCACTCGCGAGGCAACCCCGGAGTCGGTCGTCTCGACCGTGACCGCGAAGCCGTCGACCGGCGCCCCCGCCGAGGAGGCGCGCGCCGAGACGTCCGCCCAGCCCGCGACCCCACCTGCGACGGCGAAGATCGCGCCGCCGGCCACCCCGGCACCCACGCCCGCGCCGGCTGCGGTGGCGCCGCCCCAGGACGCTGCGCCGAAGGCGCCGGTGCGCGCGGACCCGCCCGCGCAGACGCCGGTGGCCACGAAGAGCACGGCCCCCGAGAGGCCCGCGAAGGCCGCGGCCGCATCGAAGCGGACGTACTCGGTGCAGATCGCGGCCTTCAAGGACGCCAAACAGGCCAACCGCCTCGCCGACCGCGTCAAGCGCGACGGCTACCGCGCGGACGTGCGTCGCCTCGAGTCCTCGGCGGTGCCGTGGGTGGTGCGGGTCGGCGGGTATGCCTCGCGCGAGCAGGCCGAGTCGGCGCGCGACGCGCTCGCCCGCAAGGGCTTCCGCGGCTTCATCATTTAGGCGTCCAGCGCCGGGCGGCCGCGGCCCCGCTCAGGGGAGCCGCGGCCACTTGCTCTCGATGCGGAGCCCAGCGCGCTCCACCTGCCGGCGCGCCAGCACCTCGACCCGCTCGTACACCCCACGCTCGTCCACGGTCGTGATGCGGCCCTCGTCGAGCACCAGCCGGCCGTCGATCATCACGCTGCGCACGCTCGAGCCGGTCGCCGCGTAGACCAGATTGTTGAGCGGGTTCAGCAGGGGCCGCCACTCCGGCGCGTCGCGGTCGTAGAAGACCAGGTCGGCGCGCTTGCCCGCCTCGATCGAGCCGATCTGACGCTCCATCAGCAGCGACTCCGCACCGCGCCGGGTGGCCATCTCCAGCACCGTCTCGGGCGGCATCACCCTCACGTCGAGCCGCGCGTCCTTGTAGATGTTGGCGACCAGGTACATCATCCGCAGCATGTCGAAGTGATTGGAGCCGTTGCCGCTGTCGCCGCCCAACGACACGCACACCCCGCCCGCGATCATCTCGGGCACGCGGGCGTGCGCGGCCAGCCCCTTGGTGTGCTTGAGCCCCGCGGTGGGACAGTGGCTCACCTTGACCGAGCGGCGTGCGAGCAGGGCGATGTCCGCGTCGTCCAGGTAGACCATGTGCGAGAGCTTGGTGCGCGGACCGAGCACGCCCCAGTCGTCGAGGGTGGCGAGCGGCAGGCGGTCGCGAGTCCGGCGCGACGGATGCGAGGCCAGGTGCATCATGCCCCAGCCCACGCCGAAGCGGTCGGCGAGCGCGCGGGCTCCGCGGATCAGCGCCTCCGAGCAGGTGCCGAAACCGAGCAGCAGCGGCCAGGCGCGCACCAGCCCCTCGCGGCGGCTGATCGCCTCCAGCATCTCCTCGTTGGCGCGCAGCGCCTCGTCGGTGGTCTGCCGCATGCGGTCGGGCCCGGTCTCGAGGTCCCACGTCCAGCGTCCCAGGATCGCGCGCATGCCGAGCCGCTCGATGGCCTCGGCCACTGCGGGCACGTCGAAGAGCGTCCCCGCTTCGCAGAACATGGTGGTGCCGGTCCGAATCATCTCGATACCGGCGAGCAGGGCCGCGTGCTGCTCGTCCTCGGCGGTCATCACCGAGTACAGCGGGATCAGCCAGTCGGGCAGGTAGCGATCTACCGGGATGTCGTCGAGCAGCAGGCCGCGGTTGAGGTGCTCCGAAAGGTGCACGTGGGTATCGACGAAGCCGGGGGCCACCACCAGGTTGCGGGCGTCGATCACACGGTCCGGCGGCCGCGGCGAGCGCACGTCGCGGGCCGGACCCACCTGGAGAATTTCGCCGTCCTCCACCAGGATCGAACCGTCGGCGAGGAGACGGCGTTCGGCGTCCACCGTAATGATGGTGCCGTGCTCGACGAGGATCACGCGCGGCGCTGGACCACCTGATGCTTCTGCCGGCCGAGGCCGTCGATCCCCTGCTCCACGACGTCGCCGGGCTCGAGGTAGCGCGGGGGCTTCGCCCCGTGACCCACGCCGGCGGGGGTGCCGGTGGACAGCAGATCGCCGGGCCGCAGGGTCATGAACCGGCTCACGTAGGCGACGAGCATCCGCACCGGGAACACCATGTCGCGCGCACTGCCCTGCTGCCGCCGCTCGCCGTTGACCGTCGTCCACAGGCCGAGGGCCTGCGGGTCCGGGATCTCGTCGGCGGTGACCAGCCACGGCCCGATCGGCGCGAAGGTGTCGCAGCTCTTGCCCTTGGTGGTGCCCCCGCCGTGCTCCATCTGGAACTCGCGCTCGGAGACGTCGTTCATCAGGCAGTAGGCAACCACGTGGTCGAGCGCCTGTGCCTCGCTCACCCCCTGCGCGGCGCGGCCGATCGCCGCCACAAGCTCGACCTCGTAGTCGAGCTTGTGGGCCCCGGGCGGCCGGGCGATCGGATCGTCGGGGCCGCAGATCGCGCTGTTGGCCTTGATGAAGATGGTCGGCTCCTTGGGCAAGGGCAGCGAGACCTCCTCGGCGTGGTCGGTGTAGTTCAGCCCGATGCAGACGATCTTGCCGATACCGTGCAGCGGGCAGCCGAGCCGCGGTTTGCCCTTCACCGCGGGCAGCCGCTCGGGCTTCGCGGCGCGCAGCTGCTTGAGCCCGGCGGGCGACAGCACCTCGGGCGTGATGTCCTCGACCACGCCGGAGAGATCACGGAGCCCGCCTTCCGCGTCGACGAGCCCCGGCCGCTCCGCGCCGGCACGCCCGTACCGCACCAGCTTCATGACCGCTCGCTAGTGGGCGGCCAGGCCCGGGATGGACATGACGAGATGGAGATAGCCGCCCAGCTCGTTGATCCTGCGCATGTCGTGCGCCACGAAGGCCTCGCGCTCGGCCTCGGTCAGGTCGGCGTCGGCCAGCGCGGCGCGGGCGTCGCGGTCGAAGCGCGCCCGGAACTCGGGGTCCTTCTTGAGCCGGTAGAGCAGGCTGTTGACCTCGTAGCGGCTCACGACAGGCTCCACTCGACCGCGGCCAGGTTGATTCGCCTCAGCTCGCCGAAGTAGCGGACCTGCGCGCGGGCGGGCGAGACCGCGCCGAGCAGCACCATCCAGTTCAGGAACTCGTGCTCGCCCGTCTTGTGCAACTCGCCCACCGTCAGCTCCTGCAGGGGCTCGTGCTCGCCGCGCTCCATCCAGTGGATCAGCCGGCGGTCGAACACGGTGTCGGTCTCGCCCACTCGCGGCAGCGACAGCTCCGGGAAGTGCGAGAGCCCGCCGGTAGCGATGATGCCCACGTTCCAGGGCGACGCGCCGACCACGCGGGCCAAGTGCCGTCCAAAGTCGAAGCAGCGCTTCGGGCTGGGCTGGGGCGCTACGAAGCAGTTGACCCAGATCGGCACCAGGGGCGGGATCGGCCGCGTGCCGTGCATGGTGTTGACCGGGCTGAGGAAGGCGTGGTCCACCGGCGCTTCCCAGGACATCGCCAGGTCGAACCCGCTGGCGAGCCCCCGCTCGAGGATCTGGTTGGCCAGGTCCTCGTGCAGCGGGTATCGGTCGGGCATGTGCTCGAGCACCGCGTCGAAGGCCTCGGCGTGGTCCTGCTTCATGCGCTGCACGGTGCGGCCGATGCGCACGCAGAGGGCCGGCACCGCGTTGAACGAGAACGCGTTGAGGTGGTCGTCGGCCACCACGATCAGTGCGTCCGGGCGGGCGGCCGTGCAGCGCTCGCCCATCCGGGCGATCTCGGCCATGCACGCGGTCACCTTCTGGCGGCCCTCGTCGCCGCAGGCACGCTGGTAGTAGTCGGGATCGAGCACGTGGGACATCGCGCCCGCGAAGACGATCTTGCCCATGGATGACCCTCCTGGTGCGGTTCTCGCGCGGAGAACCGTCGCAGCGCGGATCGTAGCGGATGGGCCGCGCCGAATCAAGGCGAGCGCCGGCGCTGCGCGAGCCCGCGGCGTCTTGCGACCTCGAAGACGAGCGACTAGACTGAGGCTCCCGGAGGAGATCGACATGACCCAGACCGCGCAGTCCCTGGAGCAGCTGCTCGCCACGCACGTGGCCCGCTTCACCGATCGGAGGGCCGACTGGGACGCGTTCGCCGACGCACGCGTGGAAGGCTTCCGGAGAGCCCAGCACCGCTTCATCGGCTCCGGCGCCTCCGGTAAGGCCGACGCCGCGGTCATCCCGGCCGAGCACTTCACGCTCTCGGTCATGTTCATCCCGCCCGGCCAGGGCAACGCCCCCCACACGCACGAGGTCGAAGAGGTCTTCTTCATCCTCGAGGGCAAGGTGGCCGTCTTCCTCGAGGACGGCGCCGGGCATCGGGCCGAGACCGTGCTCGGGCCATGGGATTGCGTGTCGTGCCCGGCCAACGTCATCCACGGCTTCACCAACGTGGGCCTCGAGCCGGCGTACCTGCAGGTGATGCTGGGCAAGGCGCGGCCCGAGCTGATGACGTACACCGACGGCGATCTGCAATCCCGTCGCGACGAGCACCTGCGCGCGGCCGGCTCGCGCGGCTAGCGCTCCGGCTCCGGTCCCGATGCTGGTCGGCGCCTCGCCGAAGCGCAAGGAGGACGGTCGCTTCGTCGCGGGACGCGGCCGCTACCTGGACGACGTCCGCGTCGACGGCCTGCTCCATCTCGCGGTGGTGCGAAGCCTCCACGCCCACGCGCGCGTGGTGGGAGTGGACGCGGAGGCCGCCCGTGTGCTGCCCGGCGTCGTCGTGGTGTGGACCCTCGACGACCTGCCCGAGCTGGCCACCGCCACCGTGCCGCCGCTCGTGCCCGAGCCCGCCGGCCGCCGCTACATCCACCCGGTGATGGCCGGGCGCCGTGTGCGCCACGTGGGCGAGGCGGTCGCGGTGGTGGTGGCG
>DATFWA010000171.1:0-2973 GCA_035259825.1 Candidatus Methylomirabilota bacterium
GAGGTAGGCGCGCTCCTCGGCGTTCCGCGGCTTCACGCCCACCAGGATGCCGCCTTCCTTCAGACCACTCTCGTACTCCTTGACCCGCTCTTCGGGGATTCCCGCGCCCACCAGTGCTCCGATACCGCCCCCGACGACCGCGCCCGCTCCCGCACCCGCCAGGGCGGCCGCGATCGGCCCGGCGACGAGCAGGCCCACGCCCGGCACCGCGACCGTCGCCGCCGCCGCGACCGCGGCCAGCGTGCCTCCCGCCACGGCGCCGACGCCGCCCCCGACTCCGGCGCCCTCCAGCGCCTTGTTCCCGAGTTCGGTGGTCGTGCCGTCGCTGAAGTGCCGCTTCCGGCCTTCCTCGGTCATGATCACGTTGATGTCCTTCGCGTCGTAGCCGCGCGCGACGAAGGCGTTGTACTCCCGCTCGGCGCTGTCCCGGTCCCTGAACAGCCGCGTCGCCATATAGTCCTTGTCAGCCATTGGATTCTCCTTCGGGCAAAGCCCGAGTCAGGTCTGAAGCATCTATTGTCTCTACGCACCGATCGTGCCTCGCCGTGAACCACTGCTTCTGACGCGAGAGGCCCTGTTCGAGCAGTTCGGTGGCGCGCTGCAATGACCGAGGCGGTACCAACAACTCGGTAAGCCGTGAGAACTGTCCGCGCCCGCCGACCCCGACCGCCGCCCGGCACCTCATGACCCAACGGCCGAAACCGCGCCAATCACGCCGTCCTTCGGCGCGCATTGTGCGGACGCGGCTCTCGAGCTCGCCACCGCATGATCGGCACGGGCCTTGCGTCTATCGCGGTCGCGTCGTCACGCCCGACACATGGGACCAATCCTGCTCGTCCTCGGCACGCTCCTGGTGACCCAGGCTGCCGTCGTTGCCACGTCGGTGTACCTGCACCGTGGGCTGGCCCACCGCGCCCTTACGCTGCACCCCCTCGCCGACTGGGTCTTCCGCCTGGTGGTGTGGATCTTCACCGGCCAGAATCGGCGGGAATGGGTGGCGGTTCATCGAAAGCACCATGCCTTCACCGACACCGAGCGCGATCCTCACAGCCCACTCGTGCATGGGCTCTGGAGGATCCAGCTCTGGAACGTCTACTACTACCTCCGCGAAGCGCGTAATCCCGAAACCACCGCCCGCTGGGCCAAGGACATCCCGACCGACATGTGGGACCGCGTGCTCTTCAACCGGGGCGGGCTCGGTGGCATCGTGGGCGTCGCGGCCGCCATCCTGGCCCTGGGCGCCGGCCCGGGGCTGCTCCTGGCAATGGGCCACTTCGTGCTCTACGTGTTCGTCCTGGCGCCGTCGGTCAACGGCCTCGGCCACTGGCGGGGCCGAAGGACCTTCAGCGACCACTCGGCCACCAACCTCCGCGTCCTCGCGTGGCTGACCGGCGGGGAGAGCCTCCACAACAACCACCACGCCCGTCCAGCCAGCCCGAAGTTCAGCATGGCCCGGCTGGAATTTGACCCCTCGTGGGTCGTGATCCGCGCGCTCATGGTGCTGCGGTTGGCTCGTCCGGTTGGCGTGCAGTCGAAGCCGGCGGCCTAGCCCGACGATGACCTTGCGTGGACCTCAGCGAGGTTCGGCGCGGAATCCGCTCAGGGGCGGGGTCTGGGGGGAAGCTCCGATAGCAACCTGGCGAGCACGCTCTGAACCATCGGCTTGACGACATGGGTATTGATACCAGCCAGCGCGGGAGCGGTTGCGGTCGTCCGCTCCGCCGTAGCCGCTGAGGGCGACCAGTAGGACGTCCCGCAAACCGACCTCGCGGCGCAGCCGACGCGCGAACTCGTAGCCGTCGATGTCGGGCAGACCAATGTCCAGGAACACCACGTCGAATCCGTGAGCACGCGCCAAACGGAGGGCTTCCCCTGCGGAGTGAGCGACCCAAGATGACTCTGCAGCAACGCAGGATCCAACTACGGGGCCGCCAAAGTGTCGGTAACTTCTTCCGGTCGCCTACGTCTTCTCCACCGCGGGTCGGATCGTGCCAGTCACCAGCTCCAGCAGCTCGAGCATGCGGGCCAGGTCGTCGCGACGGAAATCGATCATGACGTGGCTCAGGCCCTGGCGCTTGTAGCCGGCCAGCTCGTCGATCGCCCGCTGCGGGCCGTCCGCGATCAGCGCGTCGGGCAGGCTGTAACGCACAGAGATGTCGATCGTCTTCATGTCGCGGCGATGCTGGTCGGCGACCATGCGTAGGCGTCCCAGGCCTTCGCTCAGCTGCGCCGGATCCTTGGACGTCGCGTGCCAGCCGTCGCCGAGCGTCACCACGCGACGGAACGCGCCCGGGCTGTCGCCGCCCACCCAGATCGGCGGATGCGGCTTCTGCACCGGCTTGGGCGCGAAGCCGAGATCGCGGAAGCGGAAGAACTCGCCGTCCAGGCGCGGGTTGTCTTCGGTCCAGAGCGCCTTGAACGCGCGCAGGATCTCGTCGCCGTGGCGACCGCGCGCATGAAAGGGCACGCCCAGGATCTCCAGCTCCTCCTTCCACCAGCCCACGCCCACGCCGCAGATGAGCCGGCCGTTGGAGAGCGCGTCGATGCTCGTGAGCATCTTGGCCATCACCACCGGATGCCGATGGCCGAGGATGAACACCGAGGCGCCGAGGCGCGCGTTGGTGGTACACACCGCGGCGGCTGCGAGCACCGTCACCGGCTCGAGGTACGGCAGGTCGGGCGGATGCGGGAAGCGCCCGCCCGGGTAGCTGCCGGTCGCGGTGCGCGGGAAGATCACGTGATCACTCACCCAGAGCGAGGCGACGCGCCGCTGCTCGGCCTCGCGGCAGAAGCGCGTGAGCGCTAGGCCGGTGGCCAGCGGGCCCTGGTTGGGAAGATGGCAGCCGATGTCCATGGAGCGCTCCCTCTCGGACGCGCCAGCCCGACTCTCGAGAATGCTCCCGGGGCGGTTGAACCGGCGGTCGGGTGGTCCTACTATCCTCTAGCGCGGCACCTATCGCGCGGCGCCGATGG
>DATFWA010000172.1:0-7797 GCA_035259825.1 Candidatus Methylomirabilota bacterium
CTCTTCCTGGCCGCCGCCGTGTTGTGCTTCGCGGCCGGCGTGGTCGGCTGGCTCATCCCGGTGGTCACCGGACTGCCGTTCTACGCGGCCGGCCTCGTGTTCCTGGGCCTGGCCAGCGAGCGGGTACGTCGCTGGGTCAACAGGCTCGAGCGCCGCATGGCCGAGCGGACACGGCGCAGGATCCGAAGCTTCCTCGCCCGGTTGCCGGGCTCGTGGCTGCGTCGCCTCATCCATATCCCGGACGAAGTCACCTAGGATAGCTGCATGCTCGCTCGACTGGGCAGGGCGGCCGCGCTCGCCTGCCTGCTCATCGGCCCGGCCGTCACCTGGGCCGCCGACCCCACCTCCGATGAGGGCCAGACCCTCGACGTCCGGCGACTGTCCTCGGAGCAGCGTCGCCGGCTCCTCGCCGGCGAAACCATTTCGTACTCGGTACCCGAGACGAACGACGTCGAGCTGGCGACCGGGGTGGCCATGTATCTGCCGGTACCCCTGGCCCGCGCCGCGGAGGTACTGACCAGTCCCGAGATGGTGCTGCGCGACTCGACCATCACCGCGTCGGGTCCCATCCCGGCCGACGCCACGCCCCACAATCTGCGCGGGTTCACGCTGGTGGCGGGCGAGCTCGGCGAGGCGCAGGAGGTGCTGGACGCCACGCCGGGCCCGCGCTTCAATCTCTCGGCCGCCGAGATCGAGGGATTCCACGCGGCGAAAGCGGCGGTGCGTCCGGGCGATCGCGTCTCCGTGGTCGAGGCGGCCGCGAGCCAGTGGCGGGTGACCCTCCTGGAGCGCGCCCGGGCCTTCCGGGCGCGCGGCCTCGAGGGCGTCGCGCCCTACGCACGGCGCGGCGGTACCGCAGATCCGGCCGCACTGCTGCGCGTGGCCGCGGGCGACGCGCGCGTCGCCGCCTCGGTGGCGCCGCATCTCGGCGCCGAGCTGCTCGCATACCCGGCCGAGCAGAGCGCCACCGCGACCAGCCAGTTCTACTGGGTGCGACGCCAGGTGCAGACCCGGCCCGATCCGATCGTCATCCACCACCTGATCGACGTGACGCCCGCCGCGGCCCTGTACGTGGAGCGTCAGATCTACGTCGGCCATACCTACAACGCGAGCCAGGTGCTCTGCGTGGCGCTGCCCTACGAGGACGGCGTGGTGATCCTGTCGAGCAGCCACGTCGCCACCGAGCAGATCACCGGGCTCGGGGGCGACATGAGGAAGCTGATCGGCCGCCGCCAGCTCCGCGGCGAGCTCGTCAAGCGCTTCGACCGCATCCGCGCCGCGCTGGTGCGACCGGGCGTTCCCGAGCGCGTGGAGAGCCCGTAGGCCCGCAGGCTAGTCGCCGAGCACGCGGCGCCGCAGCAGGCGCAGGTTCAGCGGCACCAGGATGCCCAGCAATAGGAGCGACAGCCCCAGCACCGCGGCCAAATGGTCGAGCACCGGTCCGCCGATGAGGATGCCGCGGAAGCACTGGGCCAGGTGATAGAGCGGATTGATCCCGTTGAGCGCGATGAGAACCGGGTGCTCGAGCGGGAAGTAGGTCGACGACAGGAGCCCCATCGGCAGCACGAGGAGGAAGACGGGCAGGTTCATGTGGTCGATCGTCGGCATCAGCGCGGTGAAGCAGAGCCCCAGCGCTGCGAATCCGCAGCCGGCCATGAACACGATCGGCAGCAGCAGCGGGAGGCGCTCGGTCCGCATGTCGAGCAGCCCGGCCAGATCGAAGCCGGCGAGCACCGCCGCCACGATGACGACGTACATGGTGGCCAGCAGGCCCGCCCACAGCACCTCGCCCCAGACCACGTGTCGCAGCTCCACCTGCGTGGTGAGCTGCCCTTCCCACGTGCGCTGGTAGCGCATGCGGATGAAGGCGGCGAACAGGGACTGGAAGACCGCGGTCATGAACGTCGCGTAGGCGAGCAGCCCGGGTGCGATGTAGGTCATGTACTCGACCGGGCGGCCCTGCCACGTGAGGCTCGCCACGTAGCCGCCGAGCCCCACCCCGAACGCCACCAGCATGGTCACCGGCTCGAGCGCGGGCGGCAGGAACGCGGTATGCCAGTTGCGCAGGTAGACGCGCAGGTGACGGGAGACCACCGCGCGGCTCTGCCATTCGACCGCCGCGATCAGCCAGCTCATGGCGAGAGCGAGAGCTTGAGGAAGAGATCGTCGAGGGTGGGCACGCGGACCTCGTAGCGCAGCGAGGGGAACGCGCGCGCGAAGTCGGCCAGCTCTTCACCCGAGACCGGCACGTGCAGGGCGCCCAGCACGCTCGCCGGCTCGCGGCGCCCGTGCGCGCCGAGCCAGCCCGCGATCGCCTCGCCATGCGTCGCGGCCACCACCACCACGTGCTCGCCGACCAGGTCGCCCAGCACGCCCTTGGCGGTACCGCGCGCCACCACCCGGCCGTGGGCCAGCACGGTCAGCGCGTCGCTCAGGCGCTCCGCCTCGTCCATGTAGTGCGTGGTCAGGATGATCCCGAGCCCCTCGGCCCGCAGCCCGTCCACCAGATCCCACACGCCCATGCGCGCCTGCGGATCGAGGCCGGTCGTCGGCTCGTCGAGAAAGAGCAGCCGCGGCCGGTGCACGAGGGCGCGCGCGATCATCAGCCGCCGCCGGTAGCCGCCGGAGAGCGTCTCCGGCTTCTCGCGGGCGTAGGCGGCGAGATCGAAGCGCTCCAGCAGCTCGGCGACGCGCCGCGCGAGACCCGTCGGCCGCGGGCGAAAGTAGCCGGCGGCCACCGTCAGGTTCTGCTCGACGGTGAAGTCGCCGTCGAACGTGTCCTCCTGAGTGCACACGCCGATCGAGCGCTTGGCCCGCACGAGATCACGGCCCAGCTCGACGCCGTCGACGTGGATCCGGCCCTCGTCGGGACGGAGGAATCCGTAGAGCATCCGGAGGGTCGTGGTCTTGCCCGCGCCGTTGGGGCCGAGCAGGCCGACGATCTGCCGCGTCTCGCAGACGAGGTCTACCCCGTCGACGACGCGGCGACCGCCGAGGTGCTTCACCAGACTGCGTGCATCGAGCAGCGCCGACATAGACTCCCGATTGTACCGGGCTTGACAAGTCCAACGCCGGGGGTCAGTGTCTCGGAGGTCCGAGCTCGTGCCAGGAGGAGCCCGCCATGAAGATGAAGCGCTCGCGGAAACCGGCCCGCTCCAAGCGCCCCGTGTCCCGGCGCCCCCACGCCGCCGCTCGGGCCTCGCTCGATCCGCTGTTCGCCCCGATGCGGGGCGCCGATCGTCGAGAGATCGGCGGCGTCGTCATCGATACCGCGCCGGCGGCCAACGGCCGCGTCAAGCGCGTGTGCTATCCGCCCGGCTTTCGCTGGTCGGTGCACATGAAGGACATCGTGAACTCGCCCCTGTGCATGCACGCGCACGTGGGCTTCCTGGCCCGCGGCCGGGTGCGCGGTCAGTACGCGGACGGCTGCTCGTTCGACCTCAGCGCCCCCCGCGCGATCGTGATCGAGCCCGGCCACGACGCGTGGGTGGTCGGCAAGAACCCGGCGGTGCTGATCGAGTTCGACACCGAGCGCACCACCGCCGAGCGCTTCGGCCTGCCCGAGTCGCATCGCCACAACTGACCTCACGTCCAGATCGGGAGCAATCATGACCTCCGGACTCGAAGACAAGTTCCAGACGCTGCACGAGATCGTCCGCGCCGCCCGGATGAACCTGGCTCCCGGCCCGTGGGACTACCTGGTGGGCGGCACCGAGACCGAGACCACCCTGCGCCGCAACCGTCTCGGCATCGATAGCCTCGCCTTCCGCCCGCGGGTGCTGCGCGACGTCTCGCGCATCGACACCGGCAGCAGCTTCTTCAACCGACGGCTGCGGATTCCGGTGATGCTGGCGCCGATCGGCTCGATCGAGTCCTTCACCCCAGGCGGCGGCGCCACCGCGGCCCAGGCCTCGGCCGCCTTCGGCGTGCCGCAGATGCTGAGCTCGGCCTGCAACCCCGGGCTCGAGGCCACCGCGGCCGCCGCCGACAACTTCCGCATCTTCCAGCTCTACGTGCGCGGGGACGACGCCTTCGTGGACGACCACGTCAAGCGCGCGAAGGACCATGGCTACGCGGTCTTCTGCATGACCGTCGACACCGCGATGTACAGCCGTCGCGAGCGCGACCTGGCCCGCCGCTTCGTCAAGCCGTGGCGGGTGCGCGCCACCGGGCAGGATTTCCAGGCCGCGCTCTCCTGGGACCAGGTCAAGCGATTCAAGGACCGGCACGACATCCCGCTGATTCTCAAGGGCATCGCCACCGCGGAGGACGCCCTAATCGCTTGTGACCTCGGCGTCGACGGCGTCTACGTCTCCAACCACGGCGGCCGCCAGCTCGACCACGGCCGCGGCTCCATCGAGGTGCTGCCGGAGGTAGTGAAGGCCGTCGCCGGCCGCTCCGCCCTCATCGTGGACGGCGGCTTCATGCGCGGCACCGACGTGATCAAGGCCATCGCGCTTGGCGCGCAGGTGGTCGGGCTCGGACGCCTCGGCTGCCTGGGCCTCGCCGCGGCCGGCGAGGCGGGCCTGGTGCGCACCCTCGAGCTGCTGGAGGACGAGATCCGCATCTGCATGGGACTCCTCGGCGTCCACAGCCTCGACATGCTCGACCCGTCCTACCTGCACCCGGCCACGCCGGTCACGATTCCGCACGTCACCAGCGCGTTCCCGCTGCTCGACCTCGACGACCGGCGCTACTAGCTCGTGCTCGATCTCAAGATCACGGGCGGCCAGCTCATCGACGGCACCGGCACGCCGGCCCGCCGCGGCGACGTGGGCGTGACCGGCGACGCCATCACCGCGGTCGGTGATCTGGCCCGCGAGCCAGCCGGACGCACCATCGACGCGACGGGACGCACGGTGGCGCCCGGCTTCATCGACATGCACTCGCACTCGGACTGGCGGCTCTGGGACAACCGGCGCGCCGAGTCCAAGATCCGCCAGGGCGTCACCACCGAGGTGGTCGGGAACTGCGGCTTCTCGCCTGCTCCGGTCTCCGATACGTTCCGCGACGAGATGCGGGGCTTCGCCCTCTACCTGCCGGCGGGCATGGACTTCTCGTGGCGCACCGTCCGTGACTACCTGGCGCGCTACGAGAGCGAGGGCGTCGCGCTCAACGTCGCGCAGCTGATCGGCCACGGCACGCTGCGACTGGCCACCATGGGCTTCGCCCGGAGGCCACCCACCGCGGCCGAGCAGGCGCACATGGAGCGCATGATGGACGAGGCGATGGCCGACGGCGCCTACGGCCTCGCGACCGGGCTCATCTACGCCCCCGGCTCCTACGCGGCCACCGAGGAGATCATTGGCATCGCGCGTCACGCGGGCGGCCGGCGCGGGTTCTACGCCAGCCACATCCGCGGCGAGGGCGCGACGCTGCTCGACGCGGTCGCAGAGGCCATCCGGGTGGGACGCGAGGGCAGGCTGCCCGTGCAAGTGAGCCACGTGAAGGCGGCGGGACGCCCGAACTGGGGCAAGGTGGCGAACGCGCTGGCCCTCATCGACGAGGCGCGACGCGAGGGGCTCGACGTGATGGGCGACGTCTACCCCTACACCGCCTCCAGCACCACGCTGCGCACGCTGCTGCCGGACTGGGCGCTCGAGGGCGGCATCGACGCGATGCTCAAGCGCCTCGCCGATCCCGGAATGCGCGACCGCATCCGGCGCGAGCTGACCGGCGGCGGCGAGACGCTGCTGCGCGGGCTCGACTGGGCCGACATCATGGTGGCCTACTCGCCGTCACGTCCCGACGCGCAGGGCCGGCGCATCGCCGAGATCGCGGCCGCGCGCCGGGAGGACCCCCTCGACGCCGCCATCGAGCTGATCATCTCCGAGCAGGGTAAGGGCTACATGATCCTGTTCCAGCTCGACGAGGCCGACCTGCGGCGCGCGCTCGCGCATCCGCACGTCATGATCGGCTCCGACGGCTCCTCCCTCGCCGCCGAGGGCCCGCTCGCCGCCGGCAAGCCGCACCCGCGCAGCTACGGCACCTTCCCGCGCGTCCTGGGCCGTTACGCGCGCGACGAGCGCGTGCTGTCGCTGGAGACCGCGGTGTGGAAGATGACCGGCCTGCCCGCGAGACGCCTGGGCCTCAGGGACCGCGGCGTGCTCGCGGCGGGCGCGAAGGCCGACGTGGTGGTCTTCGATCCCGCCACCGTGGCGGATCGGGCGACCTACGAGGACCCGCACCGGTACGCCACCGGCATCGGCGACGTGGTGGTGAACGGTCGCGTGGTGATCAGCGGCGGTCAGCACACCGGCGCTCTGCCCGGCCGCGTGCTGCGGCCGGCGTGAGCACCACCCGCTCCTACCTCGCCAGCCAGGCGTTCCAGAAGTAGAGGAACGGGCCCGGCTTGAACCCGCGCAGGTCCTTGCGCATCGCCTGTAACGGGTAGTAGTCGCCGAACTTGATCCGCCCCACGTCCTCGTAGAACACGGCCTGCACCCGCTCGATCAGCGCGCGCCGCTTCTTCGGGTCGGTCTCGCGCGCCATCTCGGCCACGAGCCGGTCCTTCTCTTCGTTGCACCACCAGCCGGGCCAGTTGCACTGCAGCGCCGAGGCCAGCGCCGGATCCGGATTGAAGGTGAAGCCCGTCGAGAAGAGATCGAACAACTCGGGCTTGTTGCGCCGCTGCACCAAGGTCGCCCAGTCCACCACCTGCAGGTCCACCACGAAGCCCACTTCCTCCATCTGCTGCTTGGCCACCACCGCGGTGTTGTACATCCACTCGTACTCCTTGGTGGTGATCCAGCGTACCGGCTGGCTCGCGTAGCCCGCTTCCTTCAGCAGCGCGCGGGCGCGGTCCTTGTTCTTCAGGTTGTAGCCGGTAACCCCGGTCGTGGAGTGGAACGCGGCCTGCTCGGGGAAGAACAGCGCGCCCGACATCCGGTAGAACTCCTTGTTGCCGATGCCGGCGGCCATGATCGGTTCCATGTCGAGCGCGGCCTGGAACGCCTGGCGGACCTTCCTGTTCGCCATCACGCCCTGCTTGTGATTCGGCACCGCGGTGATCCAGCCGTAGGGCTTCACCGGCGCCGCCACGATGTCACCGCGTGACTTGATGCCGTCGTACTTGTCCTGGTTGATGCTGCTGGCCCAGTGGTACTCCGCCGTCTCGACGCCGGCCAGACGCACCGCCACGTCCGGCACCGGGATGAAGAGGATCTCGTCCACGTAGGCGGTGCGACGGCCGCCATAGCCGTTGGGCGCCTCGCTCCGGGCCGCATACTCCTTGAACCGCGCGACCTTGATATGACGGTCCGGCCGGTGCTCGACGAAGCGGTAGGGGCCGGTGCCGATGAACTCCTTGATCTGCCCGTCGCCGGCCGCGGCGATCACCTCTTTCGGATGGATGGACGCGCCGTTGTTGGGACTGGCCAGCGCGTAGAGCAGCGAGCCGGACGGCTCCTTCAGGTGGATCACGACGGTGTACGGATCCTTGGCCTCGACCGCCTCCACCGACCGCCACACCGCCTTGCCGTTGGTGGCCACCTTAGCCCAGCGCGTGAGCGAGGCCACCGCGTCGGCCGAGGTCATCTCCTTGCCGGTGTGGAACCGTACGCCCTTGCGCAGCACGATGGTGTAGCGCCTGCCATCCGAGGTCATGACGTATGACTCGGCCAGCATCGGGATCGGCGCGTAGCTCGCGTCGTAGGTGAAGAGCCCTTCGTAGATGTGGAAGGTGATCTCCTGCGTGATCACCGCGGTGGTCCAGTGCAGGTCCAGGGTCGGCGGCTCGCCGATCATCGCCGCCTTCAGGAGCCCGCCCGCGCGAGGTGTCTCCTGCGCGACGACGAG
>DATFWA010000173.1:0-3066 GCA_035259825.1 Candidatus Methylomirabilota bacterium
AGGTGTACGCCGTGATCCGCCCCTGGCGCACCGCCGCGAACGGGACGAACAGGTGGAGCGCGTCGCGTAGATCGTCGGTGCGGGTGATGCCGTGCACACGCCGGCAGAGCCGCTCGCACTCCTCGAGGTCCGCGGCGGTCCACCGTCGGATTTCGACGCCCTCCACCGGCACGCCCGGCAGGCGGCCGCTGAGGCGCACCAGCGGCTCCTTCACGGCGAAGCCGAGCGAGGCGTAGAGTCCCATCGATCCGGTGTTGAACGCTTCCTGGACCAGCCGAATGCCGCGCGCGCCCCGCGCCCGCTCCAGCGCGGCGTGCATCAAGGCGCGGCCGATCCCATGGCGCTGGGCTGCCGGGTCGACCGCCACGATGGAGACGCCGCGGATGGGATCGCCCTCGTCGAGGAAGAGCACGCCCACCGGCCCCTCCGTACGGACCGCGACCAGGCTGTGGATGGCGGGCAGCTCGATGAGGAGCGTCGCCACGCGGCGCGCAACGTCGATGGACGGGAAGGCGGGCGGGAAGCCGTGGTGATCGGCGACGTCCTTGAACGCGTCGAAGATGATGCGGGCGCAGGTCTCGATGTCGTCCGCTAGGGCGGGGCGGAGCTCGATGGCCATGTCTCGACCCTCGCTTCACCTGATCCTACATCCCGAGGTAGGCTCGTCGCACCAGGTCGCTGTCGAGCAGCGACTGGCTCGTGCCCTCCGCCACGATGCGCCCGGTCTGCAGCACGTAGCCGCGCTCGGCGGCCGCCAGCGCGGCGGGCACGTTCTGCTCCACCAGCAGCACGGTGAGGCCTTCCTGGCGGTGGAGGGTCTGGAGTACATCCAGGATCGAGTCCACGATGCGGGGCATGATGCCGAGGCTCGGCTCGTCCAGCATGAGGAAGCGCGGCCGCGACATGAGGGCGCGCGCGATCGAGAGCATCTGGCCCTCGCCGCCCGACAGCGTGCCGGCGCGCTGGTCGATGCGCTGCCGCAGCACCGGAAAGAGCCCGAACACGCGGTCGAGCATCTCGGCGCGGCGCTTGGGATCGCGGTCCCGGAACGTCCCTAGGCGCAGGTTCTCGGCCACCGAGAGTCGGCTGAACAGCCGGCGGCCCTCGGGCACGAGCGCGATGCCCAGCTCCACGCGATCCGGCGCCTCGACGTCGTCGATGCGGCGGCCGTCGAACCAGATCTCCCCGCTGCGCGGCGAGAGCAGGCCCGCGATGGTCTTGAGCAGCGTGGTCTTGCCGGCGCCGTTGGCTCCCACGAGGGCGACCGCCTCGCCCGCGCGCACCTCGAGCGAGACGCCGTGCAGGGCGACCACGCCGCCGCCGTAGGCCACCTGCGCGTTGCGCACCGAAAGGAGCGCGGCGCCGGAGGGCGCGGACGGGCTAGGCGCGGCCACGGTAGCGATCCCCCAGGTAGGCGGTGATCACGCGCTCGTCGCGCGCCACCTCCGCGGGCGGCCCTTCCGTGAGCTTCTCGCCGTGGTCCAGCACGACCACGCGATGCGAGAGCGGCATCACCACTTCCATGACGTGCTCGACCACGCAGATCGCCAGCCCCAGCTCCTGATGGATGCGGCGGACCAGCTCGACGGCGGCGGTGGTCTCGAACGGGGTGAGCCCGGACATGGCCTCGTCCAGCAGCAGCAGGCGCGGGCCGGTGGCCAGGGCGCGCGTGATCTCGAGTCGCTTCTTGTCGGCCAGGGTCAGCGCCGAGGCGACCACGTCCTCCTTGCCGGCCAGGCCGGTGAAGGCGAGCAGTTCCAGCGCGCGGGCGCGGGCCGGGCCCATCCGATTCGTCCGCTGCAGCGCGCCGCAGATGACGTTCTCCAGCACGGTCATGCGGCCGAAGCTGCGCACCACCTGCCAGGTCCGCGCGATGCCCAGATGACAGACCCGCTCGGGGCGGGCTCGCGAGATGTCGGTTCCGTTCAGCGCGATGCGGCCCTCGTCCGGGTGCAGCGCGCCGCTGATGCAGTTGAAGAGCGTGGTCTTCCCGGCGCCGTTGGGGCCGATGAGGCCCACGATCTCGCGCGGCTCGATGGTGAGCGAGACGTCACGGTTGGCCACGAGCCCGCCGAACCGCTTGGTGCAGCCTTCGACCTGCAGCAGCGCGGCCACCGTCAGCCCTTCACCGGGCGCGCGGCCGGCCCGCCGCGGAAGCGCGCGGCCCACTCGGCCCAGGGCAGCGAGAGCAGTCCGTTGGGCCGCCAGCCCGCGATGAACATGATGACTGCGCCGTAGATGATCAGGTCGATGCCCCGTCCGGCGAGCGGCCCCGCCCCGAGGGTGGCGGTCATCAGCTGGGAGATCGGGATCAGGATGATCGCGCCCAGGACCGGGCCCCATAGCCGGCCGAGGCCGCCGACGACCGCGGCCATCATGGGCAGGATGTTCCAGTTCACCTCAAGCACCTGGTCCGGGAAGACGGCCAGGGCCCAGAACCCGTACAGCGTGCCGCCGGCCGCGAAGATGGCGGCCATGAGGCAGCGGGCGATGACCTTGTAGAGCCGGCTGTCGATGCCGATGGCCTCCGCGCCGTCCTGGTCGTCGCGCACCGCCCGGAAGTAGAAGCCCAGCTTGGAGCGGTCGACCGCGCGGGCGCCCAGCAGCGTGATCGCGAAGAGCACGAGCGAGAGGTAGTAGAAGCCCAGCCCCTTGCCGCGCCCGGGGAACTCCATGGTGAGCATGCCGTGCACGAAGCCGCCGCCGGCGGCCACCGGGATGAAGAGGCCCTGGCTGCCGTTGATGAACTGCCACGTCGCCCCGATGGGCTGCGCGATCATCCACATCGCGACGGTGGCGATCGCGAAGTAGTGGCCGCGCAGCCGGGTGACCGGGTAGGTGAGCGCCGCGCACAGCACCACCGAGACCACCACCGCTCCGAGCAGGGCCAGCCAGGCGTTCCAGCCGAGATGGATGGACAGGAGCGCGGCGGTGTAGGCCCCGATCGCGAAGAAGATGCTGGGGCCGAAGTCGAACTGGCCGGCCCAGCCCCCGATGATGTTCCACCCGATGCCGAGCATCGCGTTGAGCAGCACCAGGAAGCCGACCGTCTCGTAGTAGACGTAG
>DATFWA010000174.1:0-3180 GCA_035259825.1 Candidatus Methylomirabilota bacterium
GGCCCAGACCGTCGGCGTATCCGGTCCGCTGATCCGCGGCTCCGGGGTCAGCTACGACATCCGCCGGCTCGAGCCCTACTCCTCCTACGAGGACTTCGACTTCAAGGTGCCGGTGGAGACGGGCGGCGACTGCTACGCGCGCTACCGGGTGCGGATGGTCGAGTTCCGCGAGTCGATCAACATCGTGCGGCAAGCGCTGGACGGTCTGCCCGAGGGCCCGGTGTCCTCGCGCCCCGGCGTCAAGTCGGTGGGGCAGGTGCGGGTGGCCAAGGGCGAGGGCTACGCCCGCGTGGAAGGCGCCCGCGGCGAGGTGGGCTGCTACCTGGTCTCCGACGGCGGGGCCAAGCCCTATCGCATGAAGTGGCGGGGCGCGTCCTTCTCGAACCTCTCGGTGCTGCCCCACATCCTCATCGGCTGCAAGGTGGCCGACGTGGTGGCGATCATGGGCTCGGTGGATCCGGTGTTCGGCGAGGTCGACCGCTAGTCATGATGCAGCACCTGCCCCCGCTGGCCGCCGAGGCCGTGTACGGCTTCATCGTGGCCTTCATCGTCCTCAACGTGATCATCGGCATGGTGACCTACGTCACGCTACTGGAGCGGAAGTTCGCCGCCCGCATGCAGTCGCGTATCGGCCCCTACCGGGTGGGTCCGCACGGCCTGCTGCAGCCCATCGCGGACGCGCTCAAGCTCATGATGAAGGAGGACGTGGTCCCGCGGCTGGCCGACCGCTCGGTCTACAACCTGGCGCCGATCGTGTTTCTCGTGCCGTGCATGTTGATCTTCGCCACGCTGCCCTTCGCGCCCGGCCTCGGGATCGCCGACCTCAACATCGGGATCCTCTTCTTCCTTGCGGTGTCGGCGATGGAGATCGTCGGCCTCTTCATGGGCGGCTGGGGTTCCAACAACAAGTACGCGCTGCTCTCCGCGATGCGGGCGGTCAACCAGATCATCTCCTACGACCTGCCCTTCATCTTCGTGGCGCTGGTGCCGGTGCTCTTCGCGGGATCGCTCCGGCTCTCCGACATCGCGGCGGCCCAGGGCGATCTCTGGTACGTGGCGTGGTTCCCGCTCGGGACGCTCGCGTTCCTCTTCTACGTGGTGGCCACCCTGGCCGCGGAGAATCGCGTGCCGTTCGACATCCTCGAAGCAGAGTCGGAGCTGGTGGCCGGCTTCCGGGTCGAGTACTCGGGCATGAAGTTCGCGCTGATCCAGCTCGGCGAATACGCCCACATGATCGGTACCTCGTACCTGGGCGCGCTGCTGTTCCTGGGCGCGTGGGACGGACCGTGGGCGGACGCCTCGCCGTGGTGGGGCGCGCTCTGGTTCACGCTCAAGGCCATGTTCGTGTTCCTCCTCGTGACCTGGATCCGCTGGAGTTTCGTGCGCATCCGCGCCGATCAGATCCTGGCCATCTCCTGGAAGCTACTGCTACCCGCCAGCCTGCTGCTGTTGATCGCGACGGGTCTGCAGGTCGTTCTGAGCACGGGCAATGGCTAGGCGGCTCGGCGACAGCTTCTGGGGCGATCTCTACGACCTAGTGCGGGCGGTCGGCCGAGCCATGAAGGTAACCCTGGTCAATCTGATCCGACGCCCGGTCACGGTGCACTACCCAGACAAGGTGCGCGCGTACCCGGATCGCTACCGCGGGCTGCTCGCCCTGACCTACGACAAGGAGACCGGCGAGGAGAACTGCATCGGCTGCCGGCTCTGCGAGTACATCTGCCCGCCGCAGGTCATCAAGGTGGAGATGCTCAAGGCGGAGAAGAGGAACTACGCCAAGACTTTCACCCTCGAGCTGTACGCCTGCGAGTTCTGCGAGCTGTGCGTGCAGGTGTGCCCCACCGACGCCATCATCATGATGAAGTCGTTCGACATGTCGACGTCGGACCGGCGCGAGCTGCTCCTGGACAAGGACCGGCTCCACCAGATCGGCCTGCGGTTCGAGCCGTCGTGGGCGACCGGCAACCTCCTGCGCGACATGCAGACACCGCCGAAGGCCGCGCGCCCCGAGGCGGAGGCGGCCAAGGCCGGCGAGCCCACGAAGGCGGCAGCGGGCAATGCGCCGGCCGCCAAGCCAGGAGGCGGCGCCGAGTGATCCTCGAGCCGATAGCTTTCTGGGGGCTGGCGGTGGTGCTGCTGGCCTCGGCCCTCGCGGTGGTCCTGACCCGGAACCTCTTCCACTCGGTGCTCTACCTGGCCCTGATGCTGACCGCCACCTCCGGGCTCTTCCTCTCGCTCGACGCGGAGTTCCTCGCCGCGGTCCAGCTGCTCCTGTACGCGGGCGGCGTGGTGACGATCGCGGTGTTCGCCATCGTGGTCACCGAGCGGCTGGTCGGGCAGCGCATCACCCAGGTGAGCCGGCAGATCTTCACCGGCTTCGTCATCTCGGGCGCGCTGATGGTGGCGCTGCTGGTGGTGTTCCGCCGCGCGCCGCAGACCATCTCGCGGCCCGGCGTGACCGGCGATCTCACCCGGGCCATCGGGGAGAGCCTGCTCACCACGTACGTGCTGCCGTTCGAGCTGCTGGGAGTGCTCTTCCTGGCCGGCCTGCTCGGGGCACTGTACTTCGCGCGGCCGGACGACTGAGATGACCCTGCAGCCCTACCTCACGCTGGCGGCCATGCTGTTCTGCATCGGCTTGTTCGGCGTCATCACCCGACGGAACACGATCGGCATCCTGCTCGGCATCGAGCTGATGCTCAACGCGGTCAACATCAACCTGGTGGCCTTCGCCCGGTTCCGGGCTGACGTCGCCGGCATGGTCTTCACCGTGTTCACCATCAGCATCACGGTGGTGGAGGTGGCGCTGGGTCTCGCCCTCGTCATCCTGATCTTCCGCCTCCATCGCACCGCGGTGGCGGACCACCTGGACCTCCTGAGGGGATAGCGCCCGTATGGCCGCTTCCGGCACCTTCGCGCTCTGGGCCTGGCTGGCCCCGGGCCTCGCATTCCTGATCCTGAGCCTCGCGGTGCCGCTGCGACGCTCCGGGCGCCCGGCCGCCGCGCTGTCCATCGTGTTCTCGCTCGGCGCGCTGGTCGCCGCCGTCTGGTCGTGGCGGCTGGCGGTGCCGGACATGGCGCGCCGGGTACTCTGGGACTGGATCCCCGTCGAGGACGCGGTGCTCACCTCGGTGGGCGTGCTCGCCGACGCCGATTCCGCGCTGATGCTGATCCTGGTGG
>DATFWA010000175.1:0-9876 GCA_035259825.1 Candidatus Methylomirabilota bacterium
CGGTCGTACAGGACGCCCCAGGCCATGTCGTTGTACACGTTGCAATTCTGCAGGATTTCCACGAACGCGGCGCCCTTGTGGGCGGCGGCGCGCTTGAGCGTCTCCTCCATGTGGCCCACGTTGCGGTCCACCGTCCGGCCCACGAAGGTGGCGCCGGCGGCGAGCGCGAACGCGCAGGGATTCAGCGGCCGGTCGGCCGAGCCGACCGGGGTGGACTTGGTCACCTTCCCCAGCTCGCTGGTCGGCGAGTACTGTCCCTTCGTCAGACCGTAGATCCGGTTGTTGAAGAGGAGAATGGTCACGTCCACGTTGCGTCGCAGGACGTGGAGGAGATGGTTGCCGCCGATGCTCAGGCCGTCTCCGTCACCGGTGATCACGAAGACCTTCAGCTCCGGCCGCGCCAGCTTGAGACCGGTCGCGACCGCGGGTGCGCGGCCGTGGATGGTGTGGAAGCCGTAGGTGTTCATGTAGTACGGGAAGCGGCTCGAGCAGCCGATCCCGGAGATGAACACGATCTCCTCTCGGGGAATTCCCAGGTCGGGCATCATCTTCTGCACCGCGCTCAGGATCGCGTAGTCCCCGCAGCCGGGGCACCAGCGCACGTCCTGGTCGGACTCGAAATCCTTCTTCGTGTACTTCGGGGTCGCTCCGGGCGCTCCAGTGGCAGGGCTCACCGTGTGGCCTCCAGCAGTTGGTTGATCGCTTCGTAGATTTCCTGGCTCGCGAGCGGCAGACCGCGCACCCGGTTGAATCCGACCGCGTCGACCAGGTACTCGGCCCGCAGGATGCGCACGAGCTGGCCGCTGTTGATCTCCGGCACCAGCACTCGACGGTACTGGCGCAGGATGTGGCCGAGATCGGGCGGCAGCGGGTTCAGATACCGCAGGTGCACCGAGGCCACCGACTTGCCCTCGGCCTGCGACTCCTCGACGGCCGCGGTGATCGCGCCGTAGGTCCCGCCCCACCCGACCACCAGCACGTCGCCGGTGTGCGGGCCGTTGATGCTGGTGGGCGGGATCTCCTGGGCCACCCGCCGCACCTTCTCGGCGCGCGTGCGGACCATGTGATCGTGGTTTTCCGGATCGTAGGAGATGTTGCCGGTCACGTCCTGCTTCTCGATACCGCCGATGCGATGCTCGAGGCCCGGCGTGCCAGGGCGCACCCACGGCCGCGACAGCGTCGCCGGGTCGCGCAGGTACGGGAAGAATCCCTCGCGCTCGGTACGGAACTCGAGCGGAATCTCGGGCAAGGTCTTGGGGTCCGGGATCAGCCAGGGTTCCGAGCCGTTCGCCAGATAGCCATCGGAGAGCACCATCACCGGCACCATGTACTTGATGGCCAGCCGCACCGCCTCGTAGGCGATGTAGAAGCAATCGCCGGGCGTCGCGGGGGCGATCACCACGACCGGCGACTCGCTGTTGCGGCCGTAGAGCGCCTGCATCAGGTCGGCCTGCTCGGTCTTGGTGGGCAGACCCGTGCTCGGGCCGCCCCTCTGGATGTCGAAGATCACCAGCGGCAGCTCGGCGGTCACCGCGAGGCCGATCGCCTCGCCCTTGAGCGCGATGCCCGGGCCGCTGGACGCGGTCACGCCGATGCAGCCCCCGAACGAGGCCCCGATCGCCGCGGTGGCCGCCGCGATCTCGTCCTCGGCCTGGAAGGTGCGGATGCGGAACCGCTTGTGCAGGGCCAGCTCGTGCAGGATGTCGCTGGCCGGGGTGATCGGATACGCGCCGAAGATCACCGGGATCTTGGTGCGCTCCGCGGCGGCCAGCAGACCCCACGCGAGCGCACGGTTGCCGGTCATGCTGCGGTAGACCCCCGGGGCCATCTCGGCCGGCTCGACTCCGTAGTGCTCCGCGAACATCTCGGCGGTCTCGCCGAAGGCGTGCCCGGCCTTCAGCGCGCGGATGTTGGCTTCGACGAACTCCGGCCGCTTCGCGAAGCGCTTCTGAATCGCGTCCAGCGTGGGCTCGAGCGGGCGCGTGTAGATCCACGAGACCAGGCCGAGGGCGAAGAAGTTCTTGCAGCGGTCCTTCTCCTTCGCGTTCAGCGGCAGGTCCTCGAGCGCCTTCTTGGTGAGCCCGGCGATGTCGACCTGGTGTAGCCGGTACTTCTCGCCGAGCGCGGGGTCCTCGAGCGGGCTCTGAGCGTAGCCGGCTTTCTCGAGATTGCGCTGGTCGAACGCGGCCGGGTTGACGATCAGCAGACCGCCCGGCTTGAGGTCGGGCAGGTGCACCTTGAACGCAGCAGGGTTCATCACCACCAGCGCGTCGAGCTGGTCGCCCGGCGTGTAGACCCGCTGGCTGCCGAACTGGAGCTGGAAGCTCGACACACCGAACAGCGTGCCGGCGGGAGCCCGGATCTCGGCCGGGAAATTTGGCAGCGTCGAGATGTCGTTGCCGGCCCACGCGGCCTCGGTGGTGAACTGCTCGCCCGTCACCTGCATGCCGTCACCGGAGTCTCCCGCGAAGCGGATCACGGCGCGCGTGAGGGTGCGGCGGGGCTTCTGCGCAACCGGCGTGACGGCGCTATCACTCATCTGTAGATGTCCTTTCGGCGATCAGCATCCAGGCGGAGTGGCTCCGGGCGTCCACATGTTGGAGACCCGCAATCAGAGGCGTGACACTCCCAGGTCATGCTACCCAAATGCCTGAATAGAAGCAAGGTTGTCTTCGGTCAGACCGCCAGACCAGCCGCCCTTGGAGGCCCTCCTCGAGGGCTAGAGCTCGAGCAGTTCCATCTTGGGCGCCCGCGTGAGGTTCCGACAGCCGTTGGCCTCGACCAGGACCATGTCCTCGATGCGCACCGCCCCTTTTCCGCGGTAGTACAACCCGGGCTCGACGGTCACCACGTGGCCGGTCTTGAGCTCGTAGTCGAGCCGGCTGATCCGCGGCAGCTCGTGGATGTCGAGACCAACGCCGTGACCCGTGCCGTGGAAGAAGCCCTGGTTGCGCCCGTTGACCACCCCGGTCATGTAACCGCGTGACTCGAGCGTCCGGTTCACCTCGGAGTGGGTAGCGCCGCCGGAGGCACCGTCCTTGATCAGCTCGATGCCCCGAAGCTGGCTAGCCAGCACCGCGTCATAGAGGCGACGCAGCTCGTCCGGGGCCTTGCCCTTGACCACGGTGCGGGTCATGTCCGCGTAATACCGGCTGGTCGACGAGCGCGGGAAGATGTCGAAGATGATGCCCTGGTTGGGACGGATCGGGCCGGTGCCCTGGTTGTGCGGATCCACACCGTGGTCACCGCAGGCGATGATGGTGTGCTCGGCGATGCAGTCGTTCTCCATCAGCGAGACGTTCACAGTCTTCTTGAGATCTTCCGACGTCAGCGGGTGGCCTTTGTAGAGCACTTCGTCGCCCCGGATGACGCTCTCCCGAAGCACTTGCAGCGCGGCTTCGAGCGCCGTCTCGGTATGCCGCTGGGTCTCCTCGATCGCCGCAACTTCCTCCGCGGTCTTGACGACGCGCTCGGGCAGGAACGGGCTCGGCCGGGGCGTCACCGTGATGCCTCGCTCGCGAAGCCGGTCGGCCAGCTCGAGCGGGAAGTCGCCGGGCACCTCGACCGCCTTCACCCCGTAGTCCTCGAGCAGCAGGCTCACCGTGTCGGTCAGCTTCGGCTGCGGCCAGCGCTGCCGGGCCTTGGCGTCCCACTCCGAGAGCGAGAGCACCTCGTCCACCCGCGCCTGGGCGCGGGCCCGATCGACCTCGAGGTCGGACATGACCAGGATCCGGCGGCCGTCGACCTGCAGGTACACGAAGGGATCCGGGGCCAGGAAGCGGCAGGCGTAATACAGGTTCGAGTCGGCCTCGCTGGCCGAGATGATCAGGGACGCGGGGACATTCGTCGACTGGGCCGGCTGCTGGGTCATGCCACCTCTCCTCGGCGGCGCCCGGAGTGGACGTGCGGGCCGCTCACGTGAACTACGGTATCACGGCCGGGACATCCCGGCCGGGCCTCCCGGCGCCGCATCGGCGGGCTGCTGGAGCTGCTCGATGAAGCGGGCGACCACCGGCGTCAGCCGGCGGCCGCGGCGGTGGATGATCCCGACCGGCCGCACCAGGTTCGGGAGTCCGAGCGGCATCACCGCGAGTGTCCGCATCTCCGATTCCTTCAGCACGGTGGGCCGAGGCAGGATGCTCACTCCCGAGTTGATGCCGATGGCCTGCTTGATCGTCTCCACGTTGTCGAACTCCATCACCACCTCGACGGCGACCTCCTGCTGCTTGAGCGCCCGATCGATGGCGCGGCGGATCGGCAGATCGCGATCGAACGCCACGAACTTCTCGCCCTGCAGCTCCGACGGCGCCACCGAGCGGCGGCGGGCCAGGCGGTGCGAGGGATGGGCCACCAGCACCATCGGCTCGGAGCGGAGCGGCAGCACGCTGATGGATCGCGACGCGGTCGGATAAGACAGGATGCCCACGTCCGCCTCGTCCTCGATGACCGCCTCGACCACCTTGTGCGGGTGCAGGCACTCCAGCCGCACGCGCGCCTGCGGGTACGCGGACATGAACGGCTGCATGTGGCGGCTCATGTCGTGCAGGCCGACCGAGTAGATCGCGGCCACCCGCACCGTCCCTTCCACTCGCTCCCGCGAGGCGGCGAGGTCGGCTCGCGCCTTCTCGAATCCCTGGAGCAGCGCCCGGCATGCCTCGTAGAAGGCCCGGCCCTGCTCGGTGGGCATAAGCGGGCGTCGGGAGCGGTCGAGGAGCGCGGCGTCCAGCTCCGCCTCCAGCTGCTGGATGGCCTGGCTCGCCGCGGACTGCGACACGGTGTTCGCGGCGGCCCCGCGGGAGATGCTGCGCAGTCGGACCACGTCACAGTACAGCTGGAGCGTCTCGAGATTCACGCCGTCGACGCTACCACTATTAGCAACTCTAATGTCATGTTTTTTTACTTAGTGCTTGGCTAATGGTCCTTCTGCGTGTAGTGTTCCGGGACAAGTTCGGGCCGGTTGACGACGACGTCGAGACGAGGCACAAGGGGTCGGGACCTCGGCGAAGCGGTCGGGGTGGAGAGCGAGATGAGTGAGTCGACGCGGAAGACGGCGGTACCGGGGATGCCCCCCGCGCAGGGCCTCTACGATCCGGCGCACGAGCACGACGCCTGCGGCGTCGGCTTCGTGGTCGACATCAAGGGACGCAAGTCGCACGCGATCGTGACCCAGGCCCTCACGGTGCTGAAGAACCTCCTGCACCGCGGCGCCTGCGGCTGCGAGGTGAACACCGGCGACGGAGCGGGCATCCTCATCCAGATGCCGCATCGGTTCCTGGAGCGCGAGTGCGGCAAGCTGGGCCTCGCCCTGCCGGCTCCCGGCCACTACGGCGCCGGCCTCGTATTCCTGCCCCGCGACGCCGAGGATCGCGCGGCCTGCCGGGCCGTGCTCGAGCGCATCGCGGTCGAGGAGGGCCAGATCCCGCTGGGCTGGCGGCCGGTGCCCACCGACTCCTCGCCGATCGGGCCCACCGCGCGGTCGGTAGAGCCGGAGTTCGAGCAGGTGTTCATCGCCCGCGGGGCGGGCGTGCCGGATCGGGCCGCCTTCGAGCGCAAGCTCTATGTGATCCGCAAGCGCGCCGAGCACGCGGTGCGTAATGGCGGCCTGCGCGAGCGGAACTTCTTCTACGTCCCCAGCCTCTCCGCCAACACGCTCATCTACAAGGGCATGCTCTCGGCTGATCAGATCGAGGGCATGTTCCCGGACGTGATGGATCCGCTGGTGGAGTCGGCGCTTGCCCTCGTACACCAACGCTTCTCCACCAACACGTTCCCGTCGTGGCCGCTCGCCCACCCCTATCGGTTCATCGCGCACAACGGCGAGATCAATACCCTGCGAGGCAACATCAACTGGATGCGCGCGCGCGAGTCCCTGTGCCACTCCGCACTGCTGGGCGACGACCTCAAGAAGATCGTGCCGATCGTGGTGGAGGGCGGCAGTGACTCCGCCGTCTTCGACAACGTCCTCGAGTTCCTGGTCATGGCCGGCCGGCCCCTGCCCTTAGCCGTGCTCATGATGATCCCGGAGGCGTGGAGCGGACACGAGTCGATGAGCGAGGAGCGGAAGGCCTTCTACGAGTACCACGGCTGCCTGATGGAGCCGTGGGACGGACCCGCCTCCATCGCCTTCACCGACGGCACCGTGATCGGCGCGGTCCTCGACCGCAACGGCCTGCGCCCCTCGCGCTACTACGTCACCAAGGACGGCATGGTCGTGATGGCCTCGGAGGTTGGCGTGCTGGACATCGCCCCCGAGCGCGTCCTGCTCAAGGAGCGGCTGCATCCGGGCCGCATCTTCCTGGTGGACACCGCCCAGGGACGCATCATCGACGACGCCGAGCTCAAGCAGACCTACGCGGCCCAGTACCCGTACGGGGAGTGGATCCGGGCCTACCTCACCCCGATCGAGAATCTGCCCGCGCCGCCCAGCGTGCCCGAGCCCGATCACCAGACGGTGCTGGCGCGGCAGCAGGTGTTCGGCTACACCCACGAGGACCTCCGCCTGCTGCTCGGCCCCATGGCGGTCGGCGGTGAGGAGCCGGTGGGCTCGATGGGCACGGACACCTCGCTGGCCGTGCTCTCGGAGCGCCCGCGCCTGCTCTACGACTACTTCAAGCAGCTCTTCGCCCAGGTGACCAATCCCCCGCTGGACGGCATCCGCGAGGAGCTGGTCACGCAAATTGCCACCAGCATCGGGCCGGAAGGCAACCTGCTCGAGCCGGTGCCGGAGGCGTGCCGTCAAATCAAGCTCAAGACCCCGCTGCTCACCAACGACGAGCTGGGCCGCATCCGGCACGTGAGCCTGCCCGTCTTCAAGACGAGCACCGTGTCCATGCTCTTCCCGGTGGCCGACGGCGCCGCCGGCCTCGAGCGGGCGATGGACGAGCTGTGCCGTCAAGTGAGCCGCGCGGTGGCCGATGGCTGCACGTTCCTGATCCTCTCCGACCGCGGAGTGGACGCGGCCCATGCCCCGATCCCCGCGCTGCTGGCCACCGCGGGTGTGCACCACCACCTCATCCGCGAGGGGACGCGCTGCAAGGTCGGCTTCGTCATCGAGACCGGTGAGGCGCGCGAGGTCCATCACATGGCCCTGCTCCTGGGCTACGGGGCGGGCGCCATCAACCCGTACCTGGCCTTCGAGAGCCTCGACGACATGATCGGCCAGGGCCTGCTGCCCGGGCTCGACCACAAGACCGCGATCAAGAACTACATCAAGGCGCTGAACAAGGGCGTGCTCAAGGTGATCTCGAAGATGGGGATCTCCACGATCCACTCCTACCGGGGGGCCCAGATCTTCGAGGCCATCGGGCTCAGCCAGTCTCTCGTGGACCGCTACTTCACGTGGACCGCCTCGCGCATCAGCGGCATCGGCCTGGACGTGATCACGGAGGAGGCCCTGGCCCGGCACCGCCGCGCCTACCCGGACCGGCCGGTGGGCGGCCGCGAGCTGGCGTGGGGCGGCGAGTACCAGTGGCGGCGCGACGGCGAGTACCACCTCTTCAACCCGGAGACGGTGTACAAGCTGCAGCACGCGACTCGGAGCGGACAGTACCGGATCTTCAAGGAGTACACCGCGCTGGTCGACGACCAGAACCGCAACCGGGCGACCCTGCGCGGCCTCTTCGTGCTGCGCCCCGCGTCCAAACCGATCCCGCTGGACGAGGTCGAGCCGGCGGAGGCCATCATGCGGCGCTTCGCGACCGGCGCGATGTCCTACGGCTCGATCAGCCTCGAGGCGCACCAGACCCTGGCGGTCGCGATGAACCGCCTGGGCGGCAAGTCCAACACCGGCGAGGGCGGCGAGGATCCGGCGCGGTACCGGCGCGAGCCCAACGGTGACTGGCGGCGGAGCGCGATCAAGCAGATCGCCTCCGGCCGATTCGGAGTGACCAGCGAGTACCTGGTCAACGCGGAGGATCTGCAGATCAAGATGGCGCAGGGAGCGAAGCCGGGAGAGGGCGGCCAGCTCCCCGGCCACAAGGTCTACCCGTGGATCGCCAAGGTCCGTCACTCCACGCCGGGCGTGGGCCTGATCTCCCCACCCCCGCACCACGACATCTACTCGATCGAGGACCTCGCCCAGCTCATCCACGATCTGAAGAACGGCAATCCGAGGGCCCGCATCAGCGTCAAGCTGGTCTCCGAGGTCGGTGTCGGCACGGTGGCCGCGGGCGTCGCGAAGGCCCACTCCGACGTGGTGCTGATCTCCGGACACGACGGCGGCACCGGCGCGGCCCCGCTCACCTCGATCAAGCACGGCGGCACGCCGTGGGAGCTCGGGCTCGCGGAGACCCAGCAGGTGCTGGTGATGAACAAGCTGCGCGACCGGATCATCGTGCAGGTCGACGGTCAGATGAAGACCGGCCGCGACGTGGTGATCGGCGCCCTGATGGGTGCCGAGGAGTTCGGTTTCTCTACCGCGCCCCTGGTCGTGATGGGCTGCATCATGATGCGGGTCTGCCATCTGAACACCTGCCCGGTGGGCATCGCGACCCAGGATCCGAAGCTGCGCCAGAAGTTCAGCGGCCGTCCCGAGTTCGTGGAGAACTTCTTCCGCTACATCGCCGAGGAAGTCCGCGAGCACATGGCGCAGCTGGGCTTCCGGACCATGGACGAGATGATCGGCCGCATCGACCGGCTCGACGTCACGCCAGCGGTGGATCATTGGAAGGCCCGCGGCCTCGACTTCTCCGCAATCCTCCACCGTCCGGAAGTGGGGCCCGAGGTGGCGATCCGCCGCGTCGTCGAGCAGGACCACGGCCTCGACCGGTCGCTGGACATGACCACCCTGTTGCCCCTGTGCCGTCCGGCGCTCGAGCGGCGGGCGCCGGTCGACATCCGGCTGCCGATCCAGAACGTCCACCGTACGGTCGGCACCATCCTCGGCTCGGAGATCACCGCCCGCTACGGAGCCGACGGTCTGCCCGACGACACCATCCGGGTCCACTTCTCGGGCTCGGCCGGCCAGAGCTTCGGCGCATTCCTGCCGCGCGGCGTGGCCCTCACCCTGGAGGGAGACGCCAACGACTACATCGGCAAGGGCCTCTCGGGCGGCAAGCTGGTGGTCTTCCCGCCCCGCGAGTCCACCTTCGTGGCCGAGGAGAACATCCTGGTCGGCAACGTGGTGCTCTACGGCGCGACCAGCGGCGAAGCCTATTTCCGCGGAGTCGCGGGCGAGCGCTTCGCGGTCCGCAACAGCGGGGCCCTCGCGGTGGCGGAAGGCGTAGGCGACCACGGCTGCGAGTACATGACGGGCGGCCGGGTGGTGGTGATCGGCGGCACCGGACGCAACTTCGCGGCGGGCATGTCGGGCGGCCTCGCCTTCGTGCTGGACGAGGCGGGCGACTTCCGTCGCCGCTGCAACATGGGCATGGTGGACCTGGAGGCCCTCGTCGACACCGAGGATGTCGAGCTGGTCAAGGACCTGCTGGCCCGGCACATCCGATTCACCCAGAGCCCGGTGGCCGCGCGGCTGCTCGTGGACTGGGAGCGCAGCCGCCAGAAGTTCGTCAAGGTGATCCCGCAGGACTTCAAGCGGGTGATGGCCGCGATCAAGAAAGCGCAGGAGACCGGCATGTCGATCGACGACGCGGTCATGGCGAGCGCCCACAACTGATGCGCACCCATTGATCGGCCCCCACTAGTGGGAAAAGTCACCGGTTTCATCGAGTTCAAGCGCGACAAGCAGCCCTACCGGCCCGTCGAGGAGCGGATCCGCGACTGGAAGCAGGTGATGCTGCCGTGGCCGACCGACACCCTCCGGAAGCAGGGCGCGCGCTGCATGGACTGCGGCATCCCGTTCTGCCACCAGGGCTGTCCGCTCGGAAACCTGATCCCCGACTGGAACGATCTCGTCTACCGCGACCGCTGGCGCGAGGC
>DATFWA010000176.1:0-3089 GCA_035259825.1 Candidatus Methylomirabilota bacterium
CCCCGAGCCGCTGCCCTTCGCCTACAAGCACATGATGCGGAGCCGCCGCATCGGCCGCGCGCGCCTGGCCCGGATGGATCCCGCCTTCGCGGCGCGCTACGACGCGTGGAAGCGCGGCCGGCCGCCCGCGGGCCCGATCCCGGCCGAGTTCCTGGACCTCTTCGAGAAGCAGAGCATCGCGCATCTCTCCACCTTGATGCCGGACGGCACCCCGCAGGTGACCCCGGTGTGGGTGGACTACGACGGTCGTCACGTCCTGGTGAACTCGGCCGCGGGCCGCCGCAAGGACCTGAACATGACCGCGCGCAGGTCCGTCGCCCTCGAGATTTCCGATCCCGACGATCCGAACCGCTACGTCGCGGTTCGGGGCACGGTGGTGGACATCACCGAGGAGGGCGCCGACGCGCACCTGGACCGGCTGGCCCGGCGCTATCTCGGCCGCGACCGGTATCCGGACTCGTATCGCTTCCCGGGCGAGCTGCGGCGCATCTACCGCATCGCTCCGGACAAGGTCACCACCTGGGACCCGTTCGGTTAATCACTCACGCGGAGGAGCCACGCCATGCCCAAGCTCACGCAGCCGATCAATCCCCCCACCCTCACGAAGCCCGCGGGCTACTCTCACGGTTGGGAGGCGCAGGGCGGCAAGACGGTCTACATCGCGGGCCAGGTCGCCACCGATCGTGAGGGCCACGTGGTGGGCGCGGGCGATCTGGTGGCCCAGTTCCGCCAGGTGTGCGAGAACCTCAAAGCGGTGGTGATGGCCCGTGGCGGCCAGCTGAACGACGTGCTCAAGCTCACGATCTACGTGCTCTCCAAGAGCGACTACAAGGCCAAGACACGCGAGATCGGCACGGTGTACCGCGAGTACTTCGGCCGGCACTATCCGGCTATGACCCTCGTCGAGGTCAAAGGGCTCTACGACGATGCCTGCCTGATCGAGATCGAGGGCGTCGCGGTCGTCGACTGACGCGCGGAGGGAGAGCGACACCATGGCGGTCCATTCGCAGTGGGTGACGACCGGCCTCGCGTTCGAGGGCCAGCGCATCGTGGGCTATCGCGGGGTGGTGCGCGGTATCACGGTGCGCTCCCGCAACCTGATCGTGAACCTGGGCGCGACCATCCAGACCCTCTTCGGGGGCAACATCACGCTGTACACCGAGCTGCGAGCGGGCGCGGCAGGAGGCCTTCGACCTGATGCTGGAGCACGCGGCCCAGGTCGGGGCCAACGCGATCGTGTCCATGCGCTACGATGCCAACGAGGTCGGCACGGGAGCGACCGAGGTGCTCGCCTACGGGACCGCGGTCGTCATCGAGCCCGACCGGTAGGCTCTTGCCCGCGCCGGGGACCGGACTATACTCACGCCCGAGAGTGGCCCGTCCGGGCCTGCCCCAGGGCGACGTTTCGCAGAGAGCCCGAGACAAGGAGGACCAGACCATGATGGGACGCCGGGAGTTCCTCAGGCACACGGTGGCGGGAGCGGTCGCAGTGTCGATGGCCTCCCGGGTCCACGCCCAGGGCACCAGGATCAAGCCGGGACCCCGTGACGTGCTCCTGGTCGTGGACGTGCAGAACGACTTCATCCCGGGCGGCGCCCTGCCGGTCAACGAGGGCGACGCGATCGTGCCGCTGGTGAACAAGCTGGCGGCCGGCTTCGAGCACGTGATCCTGACCCAGGACTGGCACACCCCGGGTCATATCTCCTTCGCGTCAGCCCATGCCGGCAAGAAGCCGTTCGAGACCGTCTCGCTCGAGTACGGCACGCAGGTGCTGTGGCCGGACCACTGCGTGCAGGGCACACCCGGAGCGGATTTCCACAAGGACCTCAAGATCCCGCACGCCGAGCTGGTGATCCGCAAGGGCTACCGCAAGCAGATGGACTCCTACTCCGCCTTCTTCGAAGCCGACGGCAAGACGACGACGGGCCTGTCCGGCTACGTCAAGGACCGCGGCTTCCGGCAGGTGTACCTGGTCGGGCTCGCCACCGACTTCTGCGTGTGCTGGTCGGCACTCGACGCCCGCAAGGTGGGCCTCGGCGCTTCGGTGATCGAGGACGCCTGCCGCGGCATCGACACCGGCGGCTCCCTGGCCAAGGCGTGGGACCAGATGACCAAGGCGGGGGTCAAGCGGATCCGCTCCGCCGACCTCGCGGTCTAGCTGGCCGTGAGGGGCCGCCGGGCGGCAGTCAGAGCCCTCCTGGCGGCCGTGATCGCCGCCGCCCGTTGATGACAACCCAGGTCCGTGCCGGAGCCCGACCAGAGCCAGGTGACCGCTTCTACTCACTCGTTCGCCTGGTTGGCCGCTTCTGGCTCTGGTTCTTCTTCAAGCACGTCGAGGTTGCCCAGGTCGGCCAGGTGCCCGCCGACGGCCCGGTCCTCCTGTGCATCAACCACCCGAACAACCTGATCGACTCCCTGCTCGTCGGCTCAGTTCTTCGCCGGAAGGTCCACTATCTCGCCACCGCCGCCCTGTTCCGCAACCCGCTGGTGGGGCGCTTCCTGACCGCCTGCGGGGCGATCCCGGTTTACCGGAAGCAGGACGATCCGACCAAAATGGAGCGGAACACCGACGCCTTCGCCGCGTGCTTCCGCGCGCTGGAAGCCGGCCGGGTCATCGGCATCTATCCCGAGGGCACGACGCACTCGGAAAGCCGCGTGCAGCGCATCAAGACGGGCGCCGCCCGGATCGCGCTCGAGTACGAGGCCTCAGGCCGCGGCCGGCCGCTGGCGCTGGTCCCGGTGGGGCTCAACTTCGTGGCCCGCAAGTCCTTCGGCGGCCACGTCCGGGTCTCGTTCGGCGAGTCGATTCCGCTGCACGCCTACGCGGCGGCCTATCGCACGGACCCGGTCAAGGCGGTGGACGCGCTCACCACCGCGATCCAGCAAGGCATGGAGGCCGAGGTGCTCCACGTCGCCCGACCGGAGCGGCAGGACCTGATCCGGGCGGTCGAGCAGATCTACAGTGCCGACCTCATCCGCGAGTTACAGGAGGAGCGCGGGATCGGCACGCGCCAGATCGACCCGCTGCGCCTCTCGCGGACCATCGCGGACGCGGTGGCCCACTTCGAGCAGCGCGATCCCGCCCGGGT